>VFLF01000660.1 GCA_009885185.1 Nitrosomonadales bacterium
CAGGTTGTCCGGCGACGGGTTTGTAGGTTTCCGGCGCGGGCTGCGCAAATGCCAGTTGTGCCACGAGCGGTGCCGCGAGCAGCAGTACCATCCACGCACCATGTCGCATACGCAAAGTCATGTAGGCACTCTTATTTCAGCGCCGGCATCACTTCTTTGGAAAACCGCTCCATCGAGCGCAGCACGCGTTTCTGATCCATGTCGCCGAACCAGAAGCTGCAATTGAAATGCGAAATGCCCATCACGGATTGCAGTTTTTTAATCTGCCGCGTGCAGGTTTCCGGCGAGCCGATGATGAGATAACGCTCGATCAGCTCATCAATGCTCGGCTCGGATTTCGGCATCACGGGGATGGCCTTGCCGTTTTCCACCTGCTCGTAGTGATTGCGCAGGCTCAACGTGACGCGCATGTTCCATAGCGCGTGTTCGGCGGCGTCGCGCGCGTCGGCATCGCTCTCGGCGACATACACCGCGCGCTGCACGCCCACCCGCGGGGTCTTCGGCGGCCGCACCTTGGCGACAACCTCTTCAAACATTTTGCCGAACGCGGCAAGGTGATCGACCGTCACGCCAAAGCCGCCGGTCAATACATCAAAACCGCGGCGCACCGTGGCTTCGAGCGCATACGGGCTTTGCGCGACGATCCAGATCGGCGGATGCGGTGTTTGCATCGGCTGCGGAAACACCACCGTGTCGGGCACGTTGAAATGCGTGCCGCTGTGGCTAAACGTCTTGCCCTTCAACGCGGCGAGAATGATATCGAGCGACTCATCCCAGCGATGCTTGGCTTGTTCAAGGTCCAGGCCGAATCGCTCAAACTCGTAGTTCTGATAACCACGGCCAAAGCCGATGTCGAGCCGCCCACCGGACAGCAGATCGAGCGTGGCGATTTCTTCGGCGACAATCAGTGGATGATGCAGCGGTATCACGATCACCGCGGTGCCCACGCGCAGCGTGGTGGTTTTGGCGGCGATGTGCGTGGCGAACTGCGCCGGGCGCGACAAATAACCGTAGGTTGAAAAGTGATGCTCGCCCAGCCATACATTGCGAAAGCCGAGCGTCTCGGCGGCCAGCGCTTGCTCCACGCCGCGTGCATAGATTTCCTGCGACGAACGCGCCGACGGCGATTGCATGAGCAGAAACGTGCCGATATCCATGATGATTCCCGGTGTCGATGGGTTTATTTTAAGTATTTGTTTTTATTCAGGTTTTATGCCAACGGCTTTGATGACTTTCGTCCACTTGTCGAGTTCACTTTGCAGAAACGGCCCCATCTCGGCAGGCGCCATGTCGAACGACACCGCGCCCATCGATGCCAGGCGTTGTTTGACAGCGGGCGTTTGTTTGATCTGCTTCACCGCCTCGTGGAGCTTGTTCACCAGCGCGGGCGGCGTTTTCGCCGGTGCGGTCAGCAGATAAAACAGCAATCCTTCATAACCGGGCAAACCGCTCTCGGCCACCGTCGGCACGTCCGGCAGATTCGGCACTCGCTGTGCGGTGGCCACTGCCATCGCGCGCAGCTTGGCGCTTTGGATATGCGGCAGTGCCGCCACCACATGACTGAACGCAAACGGCACATGCCCGCCGAGCAACGCCACCAGCGACGGCGTGTCGCCCGGATACGAAATCTGCAACATGTCGATGCCCGCCATGTACTTGAACAGCGCCATGTTCAGGTGCGAGCTGGAACCGATGCTGGCGGTGCCGTGATTCATCGCGCCGGGCTTGGCCTTCGCCATCTTGATAATGTCCGCCACCGTCTTGCCGGGGAACGACGGATGCGCCACCAGCACGCCCGGCACGTGCGCCATCATCGCCACCGACGCAAAATCGCGCATCGGATCGTATGGCACTTTGCCATACAGCGGCAGGCCGACGGTGAGCACATTGCTGTAGGTAAACAACAACGTGTAGCCATCGGGTGCGGCCTTGGCCACCGCCGCGGCCGCGATCTGACCGCTGGCGCCGCCGCGGTTATCCACCACCACCGGCTGCCCCCACAAATCCAGCATGCCCTGTTGCAGCAGTCGGCCAAGAATGTCCGTGCCGCCGCCGGGCGGCGAGGGGATCAGCATGCGTATCGGCTTATTCGGGTAGGGTTGCGCGGCGGCGCCGGCCGACCACGCCGCCATGCACGGCACGGCAGTCACAAGCAGGACAACGAATCGGAACAGAGAATTCATACGAGCGGCGTAGAAGGGATCAAAATAATCGTCCACATTAAAGCACTGGGTTGTGCATCTGCGAAACCAAGGCTATTGTAGCGAAACAACACACAAACACCATGACCCCAATCCCGCAAACAGTACCCGCAATCGCGGCGGCATTGCCCGCCAACGGCTTTCCTCCCATCGTCAATCTGTTGCTGAACCTGGCGCACGCGATAGACCATATGTTCCTGCTGATTTTCGCCACGGCGGTGGCGACTGTCGCGGTGGAGTTCGGCTTTAACGACTGGACTGACCTCATGCCCTACAGCGTGGGCGCATTCGCGCTATTTGGACTAGGCTCGCTGCCCGCCGGGCGCCTCGGCGACCTGTGGGGCCGGCGCATCATGATGATTATTTTTTTCATCGGCATGGGCGTGTCGGCAATACTGGTGGCGCTGACGCAAAATGCATGGCAACTCGCGGCGGCGCTGACCCTGCTCGGCGCGTTTGCGGCGATTTATCATCCGGTGGGCATACCCATGCTGGTGCAGAACGTGCCGAACCCCGGCGCGGTGATCGGGCTCAATGGTCTGGTGGGTAATCTCGGCATTGCGGTGGCCGCGCTCTTGACCGGCTTTCTGGTGAAGTGGGTGGGCTGGCGCGCCGCGTTCATTGTCCCCGGCATCATCGCCATCGTGTGCGGCATTATTTTTGCGATTAAGTGTCCGCGTGAAAGCGAATCTCCATCCAAACGTAAAGGCGGCAAGGCGCAGGTGACACTCACCCCCGCGATGCTCGCGCGCGCCTTCGCCGTGATGACCAGCGCCGCCGCGGTCAGCGCCGTGCTGTTTAACTTCACCACCAACGGCAACGCGCAATTGCTGGCCGAAGGCTTTCGCGGCGTTATCGAAGACCCGGCGAAAATCGGCATCCTGCTCGCCACCATCTACGCCATCGCATCGCTCGCGCAACTGGTCGTGGGCCGCCTGATCGACCGCATGCCCTTCAAACCGCTGCAACTGTGGATGTCGGTGATCCAGGTGCCGCTGCTGATCATCGCCGCGTACTCACAAAGCTGGTGGCTGTTCGCCTCGCTGCTGGCGGTGATGGTGTTCGTGTTCGGCTCGATTCCCTTTACCGACGCCATGATCGTGCGCTATGTCGATGACCGCCTGCGCTCGCGCGTCGCCGGCATGCGGCTGACGGTGGCATTCGGATTCAGCTCCGGGGCGGTGTGGATACTGGGGCCGATGGTGAAGGAAATCGGTTTTTCCAACGCGCTGTGGATCATGGCAGGGATTGCGGCGCTGAAAGCGGCGATTGTTTTGTTGCTGCCGGAGGAGCCTACAGACGGCAGGTAATGTTGTTTAAAAACAGATAGTTATGTAATATCAAGTCTGGCCCTATTTTCGCTATTTTCGTATCAGTCAATTATTTGCGAAAGGAGTCCACTGTGAAACGCGTCATCGTACTGATATGCACATACTTTGTGATTTCCGCCGCTGCGCACGCTGCTGGCATTCCCGATACGGTTCACGTCGAGGAGTTAACATGGACGGAGGTGCGTGATCTCATAAAAGGGGGAAAGACTACGATCATTTTCCCTACCGGCGGCACCGAACAGAATGGCCCGCACATGGTGCTAGGTAAACACAACTTTATTGTCAAGTACACAGCGGAGCAAATCGCGCGACGGCTGGGCAACGCGCTTGTTGCACCGGTGCTCGCGTACGTGCCTGAGGGGGACATCGACCCGCCGACGAGCCACATGCAATATCCCGGAACGATCACCTTGCCCCACGAATTCTTTATGCGCGTTACCGAATACGCCGCCCGCAGCTTCCGCGTAAATGGCTTCAAGAACATCATACTGATTGGGGACAGCGGACCCAACCAAAAGGGATTGCAGTTGGTTGCTGGCATTCTCAACAAGGAGTGGTCAGGTACGGACGTTCGCGTACATTTCATCCCTGATTACTACGACGAGAATGGATTTCGCAAGTGGCTGCAGGAGCAGGGAGAAACACTGAACGACATCGGAACTCACGCTGGAATTTCGGACACGTCCCAGTTGCTGGCGCTGAACCCTGCATGGATACGTAAAGACAAGATTGCCCCTGGCGGTGACCGTAAGAGCACCGGCGTAAGCGGCAATCCCACTCGCGCAAATATTACCTACGGAAAGAAGGGTCTCGAATTCAAGATCGAATCGGCAATTGCGCAAATCAAAAAGCTGATTGCAATTCAAGAAGGAAAGTAGTCGACGCGGGCAAAACAAAGAGGGTTTTGCCCGCTCCTGCTTTTGTCCGCTCGCAGAGTGGGTCCGGTAGCACTAATGTGCTACACTTTATAAATATATAAATAGTGACATTGAATAAGGATAGGCCGCCATGTCCACAACCACCATTCGTCTGCCCGATGACCTGAAGGCACGCGTTGCGGCGGTCGCTGAACGCACTGGCACGACCGCGCACGGTTTTATTCTGGACGCTATCGCCGAAAAAACCGCTCAGGAGGAGCGACGTGCCGAGTTCAATGACGTGGCCGACAAGCGCTATGCGCAATTTATGGAATCGGGGAAATCCATACCCTGGCCAGAAATGAAAGCGTATCTCTTGGCGCGAGCCAAGGGTAAGACAGCAGAGCGCCCGGCTCCGCGGAAATTTACCCGTTGAAGACGACACGCATCGAATTACTGCCTGGCGTCGGGGATGATCTGGATCGTATTTTAGAATTTCTGCATGCGCACGATGTTGAGGATGCGGCGTCACGCCCTCAAGAAATCATTCAGGCCATTGATGTGCTGGCCCACAATCCGTTGATTGGACGGCCCGCCAGCGATGGTAAACGTGAACTGGTGATCGGGCGGCAGTCACGCGGTTACGTCGCGTTGTACCGCTACGTCGAAGAAATCGACACCGTGTTCGTGCTGGCGTTGCGCAGTCAGCGTGAAGCAGGGTATCGCGATGGCTGAGACAGGCGCGGAACCGGTGCACCTTACCGCCTGTCCGCGGCAACTGCGTTGAACGCATTCTCAAGCAGACCATCCGCCCGCGCAAGATTTCCGGTAATGGTTTTCAGCCACGCGCTATCCGCCAACACGGTGGCCCGTTCCTCCACCAGCATCCGATTCACCTCACTCAACTGCGGCCCGCCGATGCCCTTGCGGCCGAACACCATGTATTCGGCGCTGATGACTTCGCGGAAGGCGGCTTCGGTGAGTGGCAGTTCGGTCTGCGTTTGCTCGCGATAGATGCGTGCGGCCTCTGCATACGGGATCTCGTCGATCTTGAGCCGGTTGCTGCGCCCGTAGTCGGTGAGCTTGGACGCGAAGTGGTGGCCGATGCGAAACGGCACATCGGCTTTTTGCATCAGAGCGTCGGCGATTTCGGTGGTGGTGGAGTAATCGGCTTTGACTTCGGCCAGCGCGCGGTCCTTGTTGACCACTAGGCCGGCCATCACCTGTTGCAATAGCTTGAACACCTGCAAGGCGCGCGCGCAGGGAACGGGGTCGTACATGCGGTAGTCGAACATACCGGTGCGGTTGTTGTGCGAAATCAAAAACACCGTGTGCATGTCGCCGAGCAGAATACTGCTCTGCGCGCGCAGTTGCTCCAGCGCCGCCGGGTTGCGCTTTTGCGGCATGATGCTGCTGACGCCCGTGAGTTCGCCTGTCGCCAATAGAAACCACGGCATCGGGTCGGCATACTGCGTGTGCATGTCCTGCGCGAACTGGCCGATCTGCACGGCGGCGATCGACAATGCACTCGCCACGTCGAGCGCACTGTCCACCGGTGCCAGATGATTGGCGTCGTAGGCGTTTTCCAGCAGGCCATCGAAGCCCAGCAGCACCGCGAGGCGTTTGCGGTCTATCGCAAAGCTCGACGTGGCGAGCGCCGCCGCGCCCAGCGGATTGCGGTTGATGCGCGCGTACGCTTCTTGCAGGCGCTGCGTTTCGCGCGCCAGTGCCGCCGCCAACGCGTGCAGGTAATGCGCGAACGTGGTGGGCTGTGCCTGCACGCCGTGGGTGTAGGCGGGAATGATGGTTTCGGTGTGCTGCGCCGCCAGCGCCAGCGTGGCCTCGCGCGCGGCGATCAGGCCTTCGATCTCCAGCAACAGGCCGCCGCGCAGATTCATGCGCGCGATGGTCGATGCAATGTCCTGACGGCTGCGCCCGCTGTGCAGACGCGAAGCGTCCGCGCCGACGGCGGCGATCAGGCGCGGTTCGTAATCGAGATAATCCGCCGAGCGCCGAGGTATGCCCGAAGTACGAGCGTCTTCAATCACTTTGGCAATGCCCACCGCGATACGTGCCGCCGTTTCGCGCGGCACGATGCCGCCCTCGGCGAGCATCACAATGCAGGCCTTGTTGACCTGATCGAGAAATTCCGGCGAGCGTCCGCCGCTGCGAAACGCTTCGTTGATGTCGAGTGCGCCGTGCGGCGCGGAGGTATCGGTGTGGGTCACGAGGAGGCGGCGCTATTTTTGCGGGGCGAACCACAGTTTTTTGATCTGCACCTTGCGAAACTTGACGGTGACCGCACCGTGTTGCAGCGCGATCGGCCCGATGGCGAATTGCTTGTGATCAAGCTCGGCGGTCTTGACGCCGTTTAACATGACGACGATTATGGAATCATTGGCGGTGATGTCAAACGTGTTCCACTGGTTGCCGGCCTTGACCTCGGCCAGCACCTTGGCGAAATGCACAATGCCGCCGGTGCCGAACGTTGGATCGGGACGCTGGTCGAAAATATTGGCTTCGTAACAACTCTTGTCGGTAATCACTTTCGGATTCTGGCAGCGCATGAAAATGCCACTGTTGGCGTCGGGGCTGGACCAGAACGCCACGCGCAACTGGAAGTTCGAGTGCTATCCTTTGACACCAGAAAACCGGTGTCCTTGCCGCGCTTGTCGGCCTGGATCGCGCCATCGATGGCGGCCCAGTTGGAGTGACCGACCGCGTCAAAATTTTCCATACCCTAGGCGCCGTCGAGCAAGGTAATCCATCCATCGTCGGATTGGATGGCGCAACCTGATACGGCGAGTGCAAGCGCGAGTAGTGCCGCGCTTGTAAGCGAAACAAGTTTCATTTTTGATCTCCCTGAGTTGATGGTAACTGGATGGTTACCAAGCTTGCGGATTCTGCGCCGCTGTATGTGGGTGTCAAGGTTTCGCTGCAACAACGACCTAAGAAATAGCAATAAAAACAAGTAGTTATAATTTTTATCGGTGTATTGATGTTACCGGGTCACCGGCACGGCGCCATTCGCCGCGATGATTTTTGCGCCGGCAGCACCTCGAACGAAATCCAGAAACCGGCTAACTACGGCCTGCGGCGGCGCCTTGACCACAAGAAACGAGTCGCGCGTCAGCATGTAGGTTTTGCGTTGCACGTTCTCTGCGGTCGGTACTATGCCTTGCAGAGATGCAGCCTTGATTTGCCCGTTGCTTTGTTCAACCACCGTCATCGTTGTCATGCCTATGGCGCCCCTGGTTGCGGCAAGCGCCTGTGCCATTTCGCCGGCCTTGGGCATGACCTTTACCGCCTCGGGCATTTGCAACTTGGTCAGGCAGGGTATTTTTTCCCTCACGACCTCCGTATCAACCTCTGAATCCGGCCGTGTCATCGGCACAATGACAAGATCAGCGCCGCCGAGCTGCTTCCAGTTCGTGACTTTGCCCGCGTAGATGTCGCAAATCTGGGCATGGGTCAGCGAGCTGACTGAAACTCCCTCGTTCAGGCCGAACACCACCGCGACTTTGGCAATCTCGTGTACCACCATGCCTTGCTTCTCGATTTGCGCGACGTTAAGCCCGTGACTCGCCATCGCGATATCGATCTTGCCTTCGTTCAGCGCATCTATTCGGGCCTTGGTTCCCAACCCCTTGCCGATATCGATGCTCACCAACGGATTCTGACCCTGGTAAACCTTGACCAGCGCCGTGACCAGTGGCGCGACGCCGGTAGAGCCGTCAATGGAAATTCTGTCGGGTGATTGCGCGTGAGCGGTGACACTCAACGCCCCCATCAGTACCAATCCACAAATGACACGTGTCGGTCGGGGTTGCATGATGAGTTCCTTTGCGCGCATGAAGAAGAACAAGGGCTGCGGTCGCGCGTGAAGCCAAGCGCGTTGCAGGGGCAAGTCTCAGTGTATAGCAATCCTCGCGTCTTTGATCACCTTCACCCACTTCTCCATCTCGCCGCGAAAGAAAACGTCGAACTGCTCCGGCGTATTCAGCACCACATCGTTGCCTTCGCGCAGCAGACGCTCGCGCACATCGGGCGCCGAATAGCCGCGTGCGATTTCCTGATTCAGCCGCGTGATGATGTCTTTGGGTGTCGCACCGGGCGCGGCAACACCGGTCCATGGGCTGGTGTCGAAGCCCGGGAGCGTCGCGCCCACCGGCGGCACGCCGGGCAGTGCGGGTGTGGGTTTTGCGCCACTCACCGCGATGGCGCGCAAACGTCCCGCGTTGATCAGCGGCAGCGCGGGCAGAATCGCGCTGAACACCCACGACACGTCCCCGCTCATAAGCGAGGTAATCGACGGCGCCGACCCCTTGAACGGCACATGCGTCATGCGCACGTTGGCCATCAAACGCAATATCTCGCCGCCCAGATGTGTGGAGGTACCGTTGCCGCCCGAGCCGAACGCGATCTGATCGGGCCGTGCTTTCGCCAGATCGATCAGTTCGCGCACGCTGCGTACCGGCAGCGACGGATGTACCACCAGTGCATTCGGCGTGGACACCAGTTGTATCACCGGCGCCAGATCACGCAGCGTGTCGTAAGGCAGTTTCTTCACCAGGCTTGGCGCGGTGGCGGTGCTGGTCGAGGTCATCAACAGCGTGTAGCCATCGGGCGCGGATTTGGCCACGATGTCCGTGCCGATCACCGAGCCGCCGCCTGCGCGGTTATCCACGTTGACTTGCTGGCCCCACGCTTCGGTCAGCTTTTGCGCGACCATGCGCGCGAGGATGTCCGTCGAGCCGCCGGGCGCGAAAGGGGCGACCAGGCGTATGGGCTTGGATGGGTAGGTCTGCCCTGAGCCTGTCGAAGCGGTTTGTGCGCGCGCCGTGCCGAGCATCACAAGCAGGGAAAGCGCTATTGCGATTCTAAGCATCAGTTCCTTACCCGGCGTGATGGCGTTCCGCAAAGAATATCACTCGCCACGGATACCAGCATCTTTGATGACGTTACTCATTCTCGCCACATCGGCTTTCATCACGGCGGCGAGGCCTTGTGACGTGCTCGCTACCACCTCATTACCCGCGGCAAAACACCGCTCTTTTGCCTCGGATTTGTTCAATACGCGCGCAATTTCCTGTTGCAGTTGATTGACGATGGCGGGCGGCGTTGCCGCCGGCGCAAACACTGCAAAAATGGTTTCGGATTCGTATCCCGGCAACGTCGCGGCAACCGTTGGAAACCCCGGAAACATAGCGGAAGGACGAGCGCCGGTCACGCCAAGCGCACGCATCTTGCCCGCCTTCACATGCGGCAACAGTGCCGCGCCGGAAGTAATTGTGAGTTGTACCTCGCCCGCCATCAGCGCTGTAAACATCGATCCCTGGCCCTTGTAGGGAACGCGCGCCATGTCAACACCGGCCATGGACTTGAACAGCTCCACGGCGAGATGCGTGGTGGACCCCGACGTGGATCCGCCATAGTTCAGGGTGCCCGGACGAGCCTTGGCCAGGGCAATCAACTCCTTGACGGACTTGACCGGCAGCGAGGGATGCACCACCAGCATGTTCGGCGCGGTGGTAGCCAGGGTGACGGGCGCGAAATCACGCACGGGATCATAGGGCACCGATTGCAGCAATGGCGCGACCCAAAAGGTCGCGGCATAAATCAGCAGCGTGTGCCCGTCGGGCGGTGATTTTGCAACGATTTCCGCCGCCACC
>VFLF01000490.1 GCA_009885185.1 Nitrosomonadales bacterium
ACCGCGTCGAGCAGATCCTGTTTTTCGATGTCGATGGTGTGGCTGGCGCCCAACTCGCGCGCGAGCGCGAGGCGTGCCGCGTCGCCGGTCATGCCGCTCACCATGATGCAACTGGCGCCGGCCTCTTTGGAGGCGATCACGCACGCCAGCCCCTGTTGCCCCGGCCCCTGTATCAGCACCGACTTGCCGATGCCCGCGCCGCCGTGCAGATACGCCCACTCGACGCCGTTGCCCAGCGGCAGCGCCAGCGCGGCCTGCGATGCGGGCACGTGCGAGGCGACTTTGTGAAACACCGCGTTCGGATGCAGATACTGATATTCGCTGTAGCCGCCCCACAGCGACGGCGCCACGCTGACCGGCGTGGAGCCGTAGCGGATGCCGCTGCCGATCAGGGTGTCGGTCTCGTCGCACAGGCGAAAGTCCCCGGTGCGGCAATACGCGCAATGCCCGCACGGCAAGTATTCTTCGAGCGCCACGCGGTCGCCTTCCTTCACGCCCCAGCGCCCGCGCGCATCGGCGCCGGTTTGCGAAACGAACCCCACGGTCTCGTGGCCGAGGATAAGCGGCCCCTTGGCACCGGGGTAATTCAGAAAGTACGGCCAATCGCTGCCACACACGCCGGTCATTTCAACTTTCAGCAGGCCCGCATCGGCGGGTATCGGCGGCACGGCGAATTCGCGTATCTCGGTGCGTTTATCAGGCAGTGCGACGGCGGCGCGTATGGTGTTGGACATGAATGCTCCTAAATGGCGACCTGTGCCACACCCGCTTCAGCGGTCAGCGCGCCGGCGGTCGCGGCGGTGAATGGCGTTCCCGCCGGCAGTAAAAACGACGACGAGCGTACCCGATGCGTGGCGGGGTCGAGCGCGGGCGGCGCGTCGCCTTTTTGCACGGACTGCGCGGCTTGTGTCAGCAGTTTGCGCGCCAGCACGATGCCGCGGTCGGTAACAGTGAGATTTTCGTGCCGGCGGTCGATGATCGGCCCCATGCTCTCCTGCAACGAGGCATCCTGCATCGCAATACCTTTGACGCCGCTGTAGTAGCGCCCGCTTTTCTGGCCCGCGCGGTCGATCAGGTAATCGTTGCTGCTGTTGGCGAGCGGGCGATAGCTGCCCGGTATCAAATCGGCGTACATGCCCTGGCCGTTTTGCATGGCGTGCAGTTCGGTCTCGGTGAGCGGGCGCGTGGGGTGGTGCGTGAGATTCCAGGTGATGCAATGCTCGTCATCCACCGGCACCCACACATGCCCGTGCAAACCGAAATCGCCGTACGGCGGAATCATGGTGTGTGTGGGCATCACCCATTGCGTGACGCGCCAGTAGTATGTGCCGGGTTCGGCCTTGCGTCGCGCTCCGATCATCATGCCGCCGGCGGATTCGAGCACCTCCAGCACCGGCGCGGTATCGCCCTGATACTTCGCGCTTTGGGTGCCCTTGTGCAGCGGATCGGTGTGCAGTTCGCCGCTGTGCAGCCACGACACGTGGCTCGAATCAATGCCGCCTTCCATCGCCTGCAGGTAGTTGCTTTCCTGCTCGCGTTTGCAGATGTAGCGATGCGAGGCGGGCACTCGCATCCATTCGAATTCCGGAAACGGCGGCTGGTGCTGCGCCGGGCCCATGTAAATCCAGATCACGCCGCCGCCCTCGCGGCACGGATACGCTTTGAGTTTGATGCGCTTGCACATCGGGCCGTTGCCGTCCGCGCCCTCGGAGGGCAGTTCGACGCACTGGCCGGTGACATCGTATTTCCAGCCGTGGTACGGGCAGCGCAGGCCGTTGTCTTCGTTGCGGCCGAACCACAGCGACACGCCGCGATGCGCGCAGAATTCGTCCATGATGCCCACGCGCCCCTGGGTGTCGCGAAACGCGATCATGCGTTCGCCCAGCAGTTTGACGCGCACCGGCGGGCAATCCGGCGCGGGCAGTTCTTCGAGCAGCAGCGTGGGCAGCCAGTAGCGGCGAAACAGTTCGCCCATCGGTGTGCCGGGGCCGGTTTGGGTGAGAAAGTCGTTTTGTTCTTGAGTCAGCATGATTTAATCCGTTTGTTCTCGCCAAAAGCCCAGCGCTTCCTGTGCGGCGCGGTCCGAAAAACTGAACAGCACGCAATCAGTGTTCGCGGTAAAGCGCAACGGCAGCCACGGCGGCGCAACAAACACGTCGTGCGGAGAAAATACGAATTTTCCCTCGCCGATATGTGCCGTGCCGTTGCCCTCGACCACGGTATATATTGTGCCGTCCGTGCCGCGATAGCCACGCCCGTCAAAACCCTTGGGCAGGATTTGCATGAATGCGGCCATGGTTGGAAACGCATGGCCGCCGGTGGCCGGATTCGCGTAGCGCAGCTTGTAACCGTGCGCGGCGTGCGGCGGCGCGCTCTTCGCCAGTTGTTCAAGCGCTTCGCGGGTGCGCGCATACGGGTAGCGCAGCAGCGGCGTGCGTGTGCTGTTCGCAACGTAATCCACCGGCAGCAGATTGGCGCCATAACGCGCCGCCGCGTCGCCGGTTTCGTGCGCCACGGGCTGACTTTCCTGTGGATGATTTTCACGAAATATCGCGCCGAACAATTGCGCGATCGGGGTATCGAGTCCGTCCAGCCACACCACCGGCCCGGCGCCGAGATTGCCGTGGTCGTGCCATGTCCAGTTGGGTGTGACGACAAAATCGCCGGGCGACATCGGCGTGCGCTCGCCATCCACCGCAGTGTATGCGCCTACGCCCTCGATAATAAAACGCAGCGCGTTGGGCGAATGCCGGTGCGAAGGAGCGATCTCGCCGGGCAAAATAATCTGCAAACCGGAAAACAGCGATTGCGTGACCTGATACGAACCGCGTAGCGCCGGATTCTCCAGCACCAGCACGCGGCGCTCGGCGTCGCGCGTGCTGATTAAATCGGCGGCGCGCGCCAGCAGCGGGCGCGTGTCGGCGTAGCGCCAATGCGCGGGCACGCATGCCGAGCCCGGCTGCATGCGCTGGGTGCGCTCCCACAGCGGGTTGAGGTGGTGCGGGCTGATCTCGCGCGAGAAACCGGCGAGGTCGGGTTGGCGTTGCGGAATGGCTGACACGGATCGCTGCTTTCAGTATGAACGCCTGTAATAGTAGATGAAGTTGCGCCGTAGGGCAAAACCCGCACGACGGCTACGGCAACGGCATTGCAAGCAAGGATGGTGACGCTACTCCGCTTTCGCGCCTGATGCCTTGATAACCTTTGCCCACTTCATCGTATCCGATTGAATGACGCGGGCGAGTTCTGCTTCCGATGTGCCTGCCGGTTCCATGCCCAGTTCGGCGAATCGCGCGCGCACATCGGGTTGTGTCATCAGCTTCTGCAAATCCTGATTGAGTTTGTGTATCAGCGCGGGCGGCGTTTTAGCGGGCGTCCATACGCCTTGCCATGATGAGGTATCGAAACCGGGGTAGCCGGATTCCGCCACGGTGGGCACATCGGGCAGCGCCGGCGTGCGTTTTTCCGACGCGACCGCGATCGCGCGCAGTCTGCCGTCGCGCACCAACGGCAGAAAAGTGGCCACGGCGGCCACCGTCATCGTGACGCGTCCCGCGACCAGATCCGGGATCATCAAGCCGGTGCCCTTGTAGGGAATATGCCGCAGATCGAGGCTCGCACGGGACTTGAACAACTCGCCGCCCAGATGCGTTGCGGTGCCGCTGCCGGAAGAGGCAAAAGTGAATTGCCCCGGCTTGCTCTTGACGAGCGCGACGAATTCCTCGACAGATTTTGCCGGGAGCGCCGCATGGATCACCAGCAGATTGGGTATCGTGCAGAGCAGCGTCAGCGGCGCGAGGTCGCGCACCGGATCGAATGATGGCTTATCGAGCAGACTGGGATTGATGACGATGGGCGAGCTGCCCGACAGCAGAAGGGTGTAACCATCCGGCGTGGCCTTGATCGCGCGCTCCACGCCGATGTTGCCGCCCCCGCCCGCGATGTTTTCAACCACCACCGGCTTGCCCCATGCATCAGTCAGTTTGGCCGATACGATGCGCGCCACAATGTCGGAAGGCCCGCCGGTGGCGAAGTTGACGATGATGCGCACCGGTCTTGCGGGAAAGGTGGATTGTGCAGCGGCTTGCGCCGTTGTCAGCAGCATTAACACGGCAAAAACACGCAGGCCTGCCGTGCGCAATGGCAATTACTTCACCTCTTTGTACTGCCCGCGCGTGATTTGCAGCGGCGCGCCGAGGCCCGCCTTGACGACGTTGCGGCGCGCTTCATTGGCGATGCGGCGGCGGTCTTCGTCGAGATACAGACGGTCGTGGCCCCATAGGCTGCCGCCGTGGGTGACTTCGCGCGCGGTCCAGGTGGCTTCGTCTACGGTGCGTCCGCCGAAGCCGACTTCCATCATGAAGCCCGCCGGACAGAATGCGTAGAACGACAGCACCCAGTCATTGGCGTGACGGCCGAGCGTTTGGCCGATGCGCCAGTTTTCGAGGGCGGCGTCGTAGGAACGGCCGACGTCATCGAGTGCCAGCACTTCAAACATCACGTGGTGTACGCCGGATTTTTGCGATTGCAGCAGCGCCACGCTGTGGTGTCGCGGGTTGGTGCGCAAAAACATCAGCCGGTAGGGTTTAATCATGTAATCCGACAACCGGAAATCGAGCAGTTCGCGGTAAAAACGGCTGGAGGCCTCGATGTCCTCGACGTGAAACACAACATGCCCCATGCCAAGCGGCCCGGTGCGAAAACCGCTATGCGGGCGCGGCAGCGCGACCCCGCCTTCGCCCAGGGCCTGCCCGTGAAAAATTTCGATGCGGTTGCCGCAAGGGTCGAGGCACCAAGACATGGCCTCGACACGCCGCTGCGCAAGTTCTTTTTCAGTGGCGCGGGTGACGGCCACCCCCGATGCTTCGAGCTTGCCGGCCGTGGCCTGCAACGCGCTTGCATCGGTGGTTTCGAAGCCGAAGTATGCGGGCGCATCGGTTTCACCGCGCTCGACCAGCACGCGCTGGCAGCGTTCGTCCATGCGCAGTGAGAGGGTGTCCGCGCCACGCTCGACCACCTGCATCGCCAGCACGTCCGTGCCGAACCGGCGCCACGGTTCAAGATCGCGCGCCTGCATACCCACGTAACCCAATCCCATGACCGGCATGGCTTGCTCCCTGTCTGCTGATGTGCGGGAATTATCACTCAGCCGGAACGGTTTTGCACTTTTGCACGCAGGCGCGCTTGCTGCTAGAGTCAGCGGCAATCAGACAGGAGACGGCCATGCAGTGCAATCCGAACCCCGCCGGGATGATGCTTTTGTTAACGCTGGCATTGGCGGCAACCGAACACGAAGCCGCCGCGCAAGCCTTCCCAGCGCGCGCCGTGCGCTACATCATGCCGCTGCCCGCAGGCAGTGAAACCGATGTATTCGCGCGCACGCTGGCGCGCCACCTGGGTGAGATTTGGGGCCAGCAGGTGGTGGTGGAAAACCGTCCTGGCGGCGGCACGACCATTGCCACTGAACTCGCGGCGAAGGCGCCCGCCGATGGCCACACGCTGCTGCATAACATCACCGCGCACGCGATCAATACCACGCTCTACGCGAAACTCGCGTACGACCCGCTGAAGGATTTTTCGTGCGTGACCCAGATCGGCAATCTCTACGGTCTGCTGCTTGTGCATCCGTCGTTTCCAGCGAAAAACGTCAAGGAACTCGTGGCGCTGGCCAAGGCGCGTCCCGGCGAAATCAGCTATGCCACGGGCGGTTCCGGCACGGCGAACCACATCGCCGCGGAAGCCCTGCGTCTTGCGGCCGGCATCAAGATTCAGCATGTGCCGTACAAGGGCAGTAATCAGGCGATTCTCGACGTGTTGCCGGGGCGCGTGCCGCTGCTGGCCACCGTGCTGGTGGAGGCTGTGCCCTATATCCAGAACGGCAAGCTGCGCGCCATCGCCAGCACCAGCCCCCGGCGCGCGCCGTCGTTGCCCGACGTGCCCACGGTGAGCGAGTCGCTGCCGAATTACCGTGCGGGCGTGGGCTTCTGGTCGATCGTCACGCGTGCGGGCGCGCCGGCGGCGGCGCTGAACCGGTTGAACGCCGACGTCGTGAGGGCGCTTCAGGCGCCCGACGTGCGTGCGCGGCTGACGGCCGCTGATATCGAAATCGTTGGTTCGCGGCCTGAACAATGCGATGCCTTTATCCGCGAGCAGACGGCGGTGTGGGGCGCGATCGTCAAGGCATCGGGCGCGCGCGTGGATTAATGACTGTCGCGGGCCGCGGATGGGGTTCCCCGTGACGCCGTATTGCGTGTTGCGTGCAGGCACATGAAACGGTTAACGATTAAGAGTGCCTAACATAATGAAACCCGGAGGGCTGGCACGAGTTTTGGCCCAGGGCTTTGTCGCGCGCCTTGTCCATATTCGCGATATGGTCTGCGGCCCGCTTCGCGCCCCGAGCCAAAATCGTGCCAGCGCCGCATGGGTTTCATTATGTTAGGCACTCTAAGTCATAAAAAAAGCCGGGCAAAGCCCGGCTTTTTTTATGATGCAAAAACGCTTACAAAAACTTAAGCAGCCTGGATGTTGCTGGCTTGCTTTTTGCCTTTATTGCCGTCGGTGATGTCGAAGGTCACTTTCTGGCCTTCTTTCAGGCTTTTGAAACCCGACATGTTGATCGCGGAGAAATGCGCGAAAAGATCTTCGCCGCCGCCATCAGGAGTAATAAAGCCAAAGCCTTTTGCATCGTTAAACCACTTAACTGTACCGGTTGCCATGTTGCACGTTCCTTAAAAAGATATTGAGTAATGTAAATCGGGGGAACTTCCCCCTGCAATGTTTTGGTCTCAAAGCTTCCCAAGGACGAACAACCAACAACAACTTAGAATTCAAACCCTTAGCACTCGGAAATCAAACACCGTTCTGCATTATACACACAATTGCTTTTGGGGGTATTTACTTGATTTATGGGGGTTTTCCGGCCCGGACGGTATGCGAATGTCGTCGGACAGCCTGCGCGCCCCGTCAATCCGTCGCCAGCAGCTCCACCTCGAACACCAGCGTGGCGTTGGGCGGAATCACCCCGCCCGCGCCGCGCACGCCGTAGCCCAGATCGGGCGGGATGGTGAGTTTGCGCGTGCCGCCGACTTTCATGCCTTGCACGCCTTCGTCCCAGCCGCGAATCACGCGTCCGCCGCCGAGCGGAAACACAAACGGGTCGTCGCGGTCCTTGCTGGAGTCAAATTTCTCGCCATTGGTGACACCGGCACGGGAAGCAAGCAGCAGACAGAGCTGGCAAATGTGATGCTCGAATACCGCAAGATTTTTCCATATGAATTCGTCATTATGGTCGGCGATAATATGTATGGCGGGGAAAAGCCGGCGGATTTTAAG
>VFLF01000732.1 GCA_009885185.1 Nitrosomonadales bacterium
GACGGTGGCGCGCAATTTCCCCGTGAAATCGGTGCCGGAGTTCATCGCACACGCCAAGGCCAATGCCGGCAAGCTCAACTTTTGCTCCGGCGGCGCGGGCACGTCGGTGCATTTGTCAGGCGAGTTGTTCAAGTCGATCACCGGCATCAACATGGTACATGTGCCGTATAAAGGCTCGGCACCCTGCATCATCGATATCATCGGCGGGCAGAACCACGTCATCTTCGACAACATGCCAGGCGTCATCGGCCATATCCGCAACGGCGACCTGCGCGCGCTGGCGGTCACCACCGCGCGGCGCGCGGCTCAGTTGCCCGATGTGCCGACCGTAGCGGAAACCGTGCCCGGCTTTGAGGCCAGCGCATGGTTCGGCCTCGCTGTGCCCAAGGGCACGCCCGCGGCCATCGTCACTCGCATCAACCACGAAGTCAACGAAACGCTCAAGGAACCCAAAATCATCCAACGCCTCGGCGATCTCGGCGGCACGACAATAGCCGGCACGCCCGCGGAGTTCTGGGCGCTGCATACGATGGAGACCGAGAAGTGGGCGAAGGTGGTTAAGGCTTCGGGGGCGAAAGTTCAATAAAATAGTTGGGATAGCAAGCGTAGTATGTATCAGATGAGGTGCAATGCGCTACGCTTATGCACCCTACAGAGTGTCCTGAAGTCGCCAATTGGGTTCACCAATGAGAAGCAGGTGTTGTCGTTCGCTCCCCTCATCGCCAACAGGTTAATTCGCCTGCAACCCCAACGCGCGCACCTGCTTGGTAAACGACTGTATATCCAATCGGAGCAAGCGGTCGGTCTCGTCGGGCAGCGTATGCGCGATATGAAAGCCCATGTCCTGCATTCGTTCTCGCACATCCTTTAATTCAAGCACGCGGCCGATTTCGCGGCTCAGTTGCATCAGCACCGCGCGTGGCACGGCGGCGGGTGCGTAGAGCGTTTGCGAGCCTGCGCGGGTATAGCCGGGCAGCATTTCGGCGATGGCGGGCACGTCGGGGAAGAGCGGTGATCGGTCCGGTCCCACGGCAAGCAACACCAGCCTGCCTTCTCGGATGAGTGGCCGCGAGGCGCCCAGCACCCCCAGGCCGAAGTGGATGCGTCCGGCGGCGATGTCGATCAGCGCTTCCGGCAGCCCCTTGAACGGGACATGCACTGCCTTGATGCCGGCTTCGCTGGCGAATTTTTCGCTGGCCAGATGCACGGAGGTGCCGGTGCCCGACGTGCCGAACAGCAGTTTGCCCGGATGGGCGCGACCATGCGCGATGAGATCGCGCATGGTTTTGATGCCGAGCGACGGCGCCACCACCAACGCATCGGTGCTGTAGCCGATGTTGGCGACACCGGACAAATCTTTCAAGGTGTCGTAAGGCAGCTTGGTCTGCATCGCCACGTTGATGGCAATACTCGCGGAAGTGGCGAGCAGCGTGTAACCGTCGGGCGTGGCCTTTGCCACCAGGTGCGCGGCAATCGCGCCGCTGGCGCCGGGGCGATTTTCGATAATCACCGGCTGTCCCCAATTCTCGCTCATCTTCTGGCCGATGATGCGCGCCAGCGTGTCGGGCGTGCCCCCGGCGGTAAAGCCGACAACGATGCGTATCGGTTTGGCGGGGAATTTTTGCTGGGCGACGGTTGGGGTTGAGGCCAGTGCCGCCAACAGGCTCATTACGACGGCTGCTGCTTTGCATAAGACGTTCATGTTGTGCTCCTTATTTCGTCCGCAGGCCGGCTTCACGCACCAGCTTGTTGAACGCCGCGATGTCCGTGCGCAGCGACTTGTCGGTTTCCTCGGGTGTGCCGTATGCGATATGAAACGCCACACTCTGCAAACGTTCTCGCACGTCGGGCAGCGCGAGGATGCGTGCGACTTCCTTGCTGACTTGTTGAAGTATCGCGCGCGGCGTTCCGGCGGGCGCGAGCCATGCCTGATAACCATCGCGGCCCGCGCCGGGCAGAATTTCCGGCAGCGCGGGCACCTCGGGAAACAACGGCGTGCGGCTTGGCACCACCGCCAGCAGCAGCAAGCGGCCATCGCGGATCAGCCCAATCGCCGGGCCGAGGCCGGCCATGCCGAAATGCACGCGCCCTGCGACGATTTCAATCAAAAATTCTGGCTGCCCCTTGAAGCCCACATGCACCGCCTTGATGCCGGCAGCGAGACGAAACCGCTCGGCGTTGATGTGTGTGGCGCTGCCCGCGCCGGCGGAACCGAATAATATTTTGCCGGGCTGCGCGTGTCCCAGCGCGATTAGTTCCTTCGCGGTTTTGATGCCGAGCGAGGGCGCCACCACCAGCGCGTTGGTGGAAAAGCCGATGTTGGCGACACCGGCGAAATCCTTGATCGGGTCATACGGCAGATTCGGTTGCAATGCGGCGACCACCGAGAACCCCGGCGATGTGGCCAGCAGCGTGTAACCGTCTGGCGCGGCCTTGGCGACGATATTCGCGGCCAGCGCGCCGCCCGCGCCGGGACGGTTTTCAACAATCACCGGTTGCCCCAGCGATTCGGCAAGGCGCGGGCCTATCAGGCGCGCCAGCGTATCGGGCGTGCCGCCAGCGGTGAACGCGACCACCAGGCGTATCGGCTTGCTGGGATATTTTTGCTGTGCCTGCGCGCGGCCCGACGTTGTTGCCATTGCCGCGGTGGCGAACATGACAACGACGAAGATGGCGATCAGTGATCTTGGCATATTGTGCATAGTCCCTGGTTGATTTACTTCGACCGTAACCCCGCATCCACCACCAATTTATTGAACGTGGCGATATCCGCGCGCAGCATGCGGTCGGTTTCTTCCGGCGTGCTGGGCGCGACATGAAACGATATCGCCTGCAAACGTTCTTTGACTTCCGGCAGCGTGACGATGCGCGCGACCTCCTTGCTCAGTTGTTGCAGCACCGCGCGCGGCGTGCCCGCGGGGGCGAGCCACATTTGCGAGCCATCGCGTCCCACGCCGGGCACAATCTCGGAAATCGCGGGCACGTCGGGAAATACCGGCGTGCGATGGGGGTTCACCGCCAGCAGCAGTAAGCGGCCATCCTTGATGAGCGGCAGCGCGGGCCCCAGCCCCGCGACGCCGTAATGCACGCGTCCGGCGACGATTTCAATCAAAAACTCCGGCTGGCCCTTGAAGCCCACATGCACCGCCTTGATGCCTGCGGCAAAGCGGAATCGTTCCGCGTTCAGATGCGTCACGCTGCCGGCGCCCGCAGAGCCGAACAATATTTTGCCGGGCCGCGCGTGTCCTAATGCGATCAGCTCCTTCACCGATTTCACGCCCACCGAGGGCGCAACCACCAGCGCGTTGGTTGAAAACCCGATGCTGGTGACGGCAGAGAAATCCTTGGCAGCGTCGTAAGGCAAATTCGGCTGCAAGGCCGCGATCACCGCGAAGCCTGGCGCTACCGCCAGCAGCGTGTAGCCGTCGGGCGCGGCCTTGGCAAGAATGCTGGCCGCCAGCACGCCGGAGGCACCGGGGCGATTCTCAATTACCACTGGCTGGCCCAGCGCCTCGGCCAGACGCGGGCCGATCAGGCGCGCCAGCGTATCCGGCGTGCCGCCGGCGGTGTTGCCCACCAGCAGGCGTATCGGTTTGCTGGGATATTTTTGCTGGGCGTGTGCTGTGCGCGGCCACGGGACGGTAAGCAGGTTGGCCGCCAGCGCCACGGCGATCATTGTCGGAAGTCGATCCATCCGCGCATTATGCCGAATGCCTGCGCGCAACGGTTTACAATTCCCATTCATCCAAAGGAACCCACACGCCATGCCCGCCACGCTCGATATCCAAACCCGTGCCACCGTACTCAACGACCACGCTTTCGGCGCCACCGGCGCTTACGAAAAAATCGCCGGCACGATTCGTTTTGCGGTGGACCCGCTGCACCTGCTGCATCAGCGCGTGACCGACATGACGCTGGCGCCGCGCAACGCGCAGGGGCTGGTCGAATTCTCCGGCGACTTTTATTTGTTGAAGCCGGTGGATATGAAAAAAGGCAATGGCAAGCTGTTGCTCGACGTGCCGAATCGCGGTCGCAAGGTGGCGATTGAAATGTTCAACAGCACGCCGCGCGTGCCCGATCCCGCTACGGCCAAGGATTTCGGCAACGGCTTTCTGATGCGGCAGGGTTACGCCGTGGCGTGGGTAGGCTGGCAGATAGACGTGCCGCGTCAGGATGGTTTGATGGTGCTGGATGCGCCGCGCGTGCCCGGAGTCACTGGCTGGGTGCGCTGCCGTCTGCGACCGAATGAACCTGCCAAGGTGCTGCCGCTGGCGGATCGCTATCACATACCCAATCCCACCGTCGATCTGAATGATCCCGAAGCATGGATGACGTCACGCGCGCATGGCGGCGCGGAGCTGGTGCGCGTGCCGCGCGCGGCATGGCGCTTTGCCGATGCGGGGCACATCGAGCTGCAAGGCGGATTCAAGCCGGGGGTGATTTACGACGTGGTGTATCGCTCATCGAATCCGCCGCTGGTGGGCGCGAGTTTTCTGGCGATACGCGACACGGCGGCATTCCTGCGCTGGGGTTCGGCGGTCGACGGCAACCCGTGCGCCGATGCGTTGCAAGGCGCGTATCTTTTTGGCGTGTCGCAAAGCGGGCGCTTTTTGCGCGAGATGCTGCATCTCGGTCTCGATGAAGACGAGCAGGGCCGCGCGGTGTTCGATGCGGTGTGGCCGCACGTGGCCGGCGGACGGCGCGGCGAATTCAATCTGCGCTTCGGCCAGCCGTCACTGAATTCGGCAGGCACGGTGGGCGGCCTGCCGCCGTTTAACGACGAGGGCTTGTTCGCGAAAATACGGCAGCGCGAGCGGGCGAACACGCCGAAGATTTTCGCCACCA
>VFLF01000037.1 GCA_009885185.1 Nitrosomonadales bacterium
ATCTGGTGATCGAGCACAACATCACGCCCGATCAGGTGGCGCGCGTCGGCATCAAAACCAACCGCCTGCTGCCGGAGAACCTGACCTATCACCGCCCAGTCACCGGCTTACAGGGCAAGTTCAGCATGGAGTTTTGTCTGGCGTCGATACTGGTGCTGCGCCGCGCCGGGCTGGCGGAGTTCACCGACGAAGTCGCCGCTCGCGCCGACATTCAGGACGCCGTCGGCAAGTTCGATTACACCACCTACAGCGATGACGAAGCGAAGGCCGGAAAATACACGCGGCTGACCAGCTTTATTGATATCCACCTGAAATCAGGCACGACTATTTCCGCGCGCGTTGATGAAGCCAAGGGCAGCGCCGCGATTCCGATGAACGAAGATGATGTCGCAGAAAAATTTCGCGAGTGCGCGGCGTTTGCGGGATGGTCAAAGGAGCGCAGAGAGAAAATCGTCAAGGCGGTATATCAGATCGAGACACTGGCGAATATCAGCGAGTTAACCGGCTTACTGGTGCGCGGCTAACGCGAACGGACGCGCCATAAAGACGTAAAGGCGTAAAATCCCGGTATGAGCGACGCCAACCTCAAGCGCTGGGCGCAAACATGGACATCCGCCGGCGATGCGCTGGAGGCATTGCACCGTCGCGAACTGGCGGCGATGACGGACGATGATGTTCGCCGTGCAGTCGCCGATTTGTTCTCTGACGCGCCAGACCTCGATCTGCCGCCACGCACCACATCCGGCCTGGTCGAACAACAGCGCCTGTTCGCCCTGCTGCGCAAGCCCGCATGAACACGCTGCTGCAAGCAGCCGCCGAAATTCAGGATTATTTGCGCGCCGCTGGCGAGAAATTTTGTGTCATCGGCGGCGTTGCGCTCCAGCGCTGGGGCGAACCCCGGTTTACCCGCGATGTCGATCTCACGCTGCTGTGCCCCTATGGCGAAGAAGCGGCGCCGGTTGAAAAACTGCTTGCGGCTTTCGCGCCACGCATTCCCGATGCGCAAGCATTTGCGCGGCAAAATCGCGTGCTGCTGCTTCGTAGTGCATCCGGTGTTCCGATTGACATCGCGTTGGGCGCAATTCCTTTCGAGGAACACTGCGTTGCACGCGCCACGGAATTCGACCTGGGCGGGGTGCGCCTGTTGACATGCTCCGCAGAGGACCTCGTGGTATTGAAAGCGTTTGCCGCGCGAGATCGTGACTGGGCGGATATCGAGTCCGTCGTTGCCCGTCAGTCACGGCATCTGGATTGGTCGCTCATATTCACGGAATTCGCGCCGCTGGCCGAGCTGCGTGAAGGCTCGCAGGGTATGGCACGACTGAATGCGTTGAGGGACAGCTACCGGTAGCCCCTCCTTTTTTCGCGCGTACCGATTTAATCAAGGCACTGTCGCGGCGACATCACTTCTACTTCAATCCCGCCGAGCGCGCCACTTCCTCGAACGTCTTGAGCTGCCCGCGCAGTATCTTGTCGAATTCCTCCGGCGTGCTCGGCGCGGGAACGAAGTCGATGGCTTCCATCTGCTTTTTGACATCCGGCATGGCTAGCACGGTCACTACGTCCTTGCTGATGCGCTGAATGATGGCGCGCGGCGTACTGGTGGGCGCGATCAGCGCGTGCGCGGCGTCGCGGCGGAAGGTGGGCAGAAGTTCATAAAGCGAGGGCACGTCGGGCAGCAGCGGCGAGCGCTGCGGCGTCACCACCGCCAACGCAACCAGCCGTCCGTCACGGATCATGCCCAGCGCCGGCCCCAATCCCGGCACGCCCCAATGCACGCGCCCCGCCAGAATTTCGATCAGCATTTCCGGCTGGCCCTTGAACGCGACGTGCGTGGCCTTGAAGCCCCCAGACATGCGAAAGCGCTCCGCCGTCAAGTGGATGCCGCTGCCCGCGCCCGCCGAACCAAACAGGATCTTGCCGGGACGCTCGTTCGAAAGGGCGATCAACTCCTTGATCGATTTGACGCCAAGCGAAGGGTTGACCACCACCGCACCGGTTGAATAACCAATCTGCGCGACACTCGCAAAATCCTTCAGCGGGTCGTAACCCTGATTGCCGCGCAACACGGACGTGATGGCGAAAGACGCGGAGATCAGCAATAAGGTATAGCCGTCCGGCGTGGCCTTGGCCGCCATCGACGCGGCAATGGCGCCGCCCGCGCCCGTGCGATTTTCAATCACCACCGGCTGGCCCCACATGTCCGAGAGTTTAGGCGCGAGTAGCCGCGCGGTGAGGTCCGTCGCGCTGCCTGATGAGAAACCGACAATCATGCGCACTGGCCGGTTGGGCCAGGATTGCGCACTCGCCCATGACGACACTACAGCCAAGAACGACAACAACAAACAACGGATTATTCTTGTCACGCCACCTCCTCGTCCACCCTGTGAAGTGCCACGGCTCGGCGGTTAGTTTAGGCCGATGAGCAGGCCTGTCAATCCTGATCATTTTTCGTCGCGAGTAGAATATCGGCATTGAACATCTTCATTTCCCCACTCATTTCAGCGGTCTCACACTATGACGCAACGCGCGGGAGGACAAATGCTGCATCGGCAAATGTGCTGGATAGCTCCAATCGGGCTGAGTGTTTTATTCAGCGGCGCAGCCTTCGCGCAGAGCTTCCCCAGCGCCCCCGTCCGCATTTACACCTCTGCCATCGGCGGCGGCGTGGACATCGTGGCGCGTATCATCGCGGAGGATATCGCGCCGCGGCTTGGCCAGCCGGTGATCGTGGAAAACCGCGCCGGCAGCGCGAGCATCCCGGCGCAGATCGTCGCCAAGGCGCCCGCCGACGGACACACCCTGCTCTTTTACGGCAGCCCGATCTGGCTGTTGCCGCTGCTGCAAAAAACACCGTACGACCCGATCCGTGATTTTGCACCGGTCACGCTGGCGGCGAGTTCGCCGAACATTCTGGTGGTGCATCCGGTGCTGCCGGTGAAATCGGTGAAGGATTTGATCGCGCTCGCCAAGGCGCAACCCGGCAAGCTCAACTATGCCGCCGGCGTCGCGGGATCATCGGCGCATCTCGCGGCGGAACTGTTCAAATCGATGGCGGGCGTCAACATGGTCCGCATCTCGTATAAAGGCAGCCCGCCCGCGCTCATCGCCGTGGTGGCAGGCGAAGCGCAGATCATGTTCGCGGTGGCGTCCGGCGTGCCTGCACACGTGCAATCGGGCCGATTAAGGGCGCTGGCGGTCACCAGCGAGAAACCCTCGCCGCTCGCGCCGGGTCTGCCCACCGTGGCGGAACAAGGCTTGCCCGGTTATGAGGCGATACTCGATCTCGGCGTGTATGCGCCCGCCGCAACACCCGCCGCGCTGATCGAACAACTCAACCGCGAAATCGCGCGCACACTGTCCGGCAACACAGTGAGGGAAAAGCTGTTTAAAATTGGTTTTGAACCCATCGGCAGTCCAGCATCCGGGCTGTTTGCCGGCGTCAAAGCCGACACCGCCAAGTGGGGCAAGTTGATCCGCGAGGCCAGCATACGCGCCGATTAACGGGCGCCGCATTCGCACTTTCCAGTAACTACAGTTCAAGGATATTTTCGTGACCACCAAGCTGGGTAAGGTAAAGATTGTCGATTTTTCGCGTGTGCTGTCCGGCCCATACTCCACACTGATACTCGGCGATCTAGGAGCCGATATCATCAAGGTGGAAGAGCCCACCGAGGGCGACGCCACGCGCGAGAACCGTCCGTTTGTGAACGGGCAAAGCCATTATTTTTTGAGCCTCAATCGCAACAAGCGCAGCCTCGGCCTCAACCTCAAGAGCGAGGAAGGCAAGGACGTCGCGATGAAACTCGCGTCCGAGGCCGACGTGGTGGTGGAAAATTTTCGTCCCGGCAAAATGACCGCGCTGGGCCTTGATTACGCCACGCTCTCCAAGTTAAACCCGCGGCTGATCTATTGCTCGATCAGCGGTTTCGGCCAGGACGGCGCGCTTGCGCAAACCCCCGCCTACAACGACGTGGTGCAGGGACTCTCCGGCGTGATGAGCATGAACGGCGAGCCGGACGGCATGCCGGTGAAAGTGGGCGTCCCCATCGGCGATCTGGCCGCCGGCATGTTCGCCGCCATGGGCATACTCGCCGCGCTGTACGAGCGCGAAGGCACCGGCAAAGGCACGCATCTGGATATTTCCATGCTGGATTGCCTGCTCGGCATGCTCGGCTATTCGGCGGGCTGGTATTTCGCCACCGGCAAAAGCCCGCACCGCGTGGGCTCGCGCCACCACTCGATTGCGCCGGTGGGTGTGTTTCGCGCCGCCGACGGCAAAGATTTAATACTGGCGGTGTTCATCACCAAGTTCTGGCGGCGATTCTGCGCTGCCGCGGGCCGCGAAGACCTTGCCACCGACGAGCGTTTCGCCGCCGCGCAATCGCGCGTCGAGAATTCCGGCGAGCTGTATCCGATCATTGAAAAATTGGTCGCCAGCAAACCGCTGGACGAATGGCTGCGCCTGCTGTCGGTGGGCGACGTGCCGCACGCGCCGGTGCTGTCGGTGGGCGAAGCGCTGGAACAGGATTACGTGCGTTACCGCAACATGACGGTGGAGGCGACGCACCCCACGTACGGCCCGGTGAAAATGGTCGGGCCCGTGATCAAATCGCGCGGACAAGCGCCGAAGCCATGCGCCGCACCGCCGATGTTAGGCGAACACAACGCTGAAATCCTGCGTTCGTGCGGTTACTCCGAAGCCGAGATCGCGCGTTTGCGTGACGCGGGCGTGATTTCAAAAACCGCGTGATAACCGCGGCAAAAATTTTGCAGCTTACTTAAAAGAGGAAAGTCATGACCGCAGCACCGAAGAAACAAACCTTTGACCACGTAACCGACGAAGCACTGGCGGAACTGCGCGCCGAGATCGGCACTGAAATCAAGGGGCCTCCCGGACACATCACCGAAGCCACGCGCGACGGCATACGCCATTTCGCCATGGGTATCGGTGACGAAAACCCATTATGGCTGGACGAGGATTATGCGAACAAGTCGCGCTTCGGCGGTCTTACCGCGCCGCCGTTCATCCTGTTGGCAATGAACAAAACCGCATGGGGCGCGCGCGGCCTGCGCGGCATACATTCGATGTTTTCCGGCTCGTCGTTTGAATGGAAGCGTCCCATCAAAATCGGCGACAAAATCACCTCGCGCACCATCCTGAAAGATATTGAAGTCAAAAAAAGTCAATTCGCCGGCAGCGCCATCAAGCAGACGCGCGAAGCGGTATTTCGCGATGCCGCCGGCGAAGTGGTGGCCATTGCGCGCCCGTACAGTTTTCGCATTGAGCGCGACACCGCCAGTTCCAAGGGCAAATACAACGATCTGGTGCTGGGCCAGTACACGCCGGAAAGCTACGCCAAAATCGCCGCCGACTACGACAAGGAAGTGCGCCGGGGCGACCAGCCGCGCTACTGGGAAGATGTCGCCATCGGCGAAGCATTGCCGCACGTGGTCAAGGGTCCGCTGACGGTGACGGACATTATCGTGTTTCTGATGGGTTTCGGCGGGCAATGGCTGCGCGCGCACGGCGACGCCACGCGTTGGTACCAGCGTCACCCCAAGGGCGGCATCGTCAACAGCTTCGGCGCCTTCGAGCCGCCGG
>VFLF01000338.1 GCA_009885185.1 Nitrosomonadales bacterium
CACTGCACACCAGCGGTCAGGTTGTTTTCATCCTTCATCCTTAGACTTTAAGAAAAACCCTTCCACCTCGGCAATCTCCCGCGTGCGTTTCATCGGCGGCAAACTGCGCCAGATGCGCTTGCCGTAGGGTTTGTCCACCAGCCGCGGATCGCAGATCATCAGCACACCGCGGTCGGTTTCGTCGCGGATCAAGCGCCCGGCGCCCTGCTTTAGCGTAATCACCGCCTGCGGCACCTGATACTCCATGAAGGCGTTGCGGCCTTCGCGGTTCATTTTGTCGATGCGCGCGGCGAGTACGGGGTCATCCGGCGGCGAGAACGGCAAGCGGTCGATCGCCACCACCGACAGCGCATCGCCGCGCACATCCACGCCTTCCCAGAAACTCTGGCTCGCCACCAGCACCGCGTTACCAAGGTTTCGAAAACGATCCAGCAACTCCGTGCGCGAGCCTTCGCCCTGCAACAGCACCGGATAATCAAGGCCGCGCGCCTTGAATTCCTCACGCACCAGCTCGCACGCCTCGCGCATCGCGCGCAGGCTGGTGAACAACAAAAACGCCCTGCCCTCGCTTGCCATCAGCACCGGCAGCGCGGCCTTGACCACCGCCGCGGTGTATTCGCGCGTGTTCGGGTTGGGCATCGCCTTGGGCACATACAGCAAGGCCTGTTTCTCAAAATCAAACGGGCTGGGCCAGGTGGCGGTGGGCGCATCGTCCAGCCCCAGCTCGCCGCAGTAATGCTTGAAATCGCCGTTCACCGATAACGTCGCCGAGGTAAACACCCACGAGCGCGAAGTCTCCGTCACCTGCTTGCGAAAAATTTCTGCAATCGACAACGGTGTGGCGTGCAGTTGCAACGAGTGGCCGAACAACTCAACCCAGCGCACAAAGCTGTCGTCCTTGGCTTCACGCCAACGCGCAATGGTCTGCGCCAACGCCTGCGCGCGCTCGCGGCACAGCTTAAGCCCCTCGCTGCGCTCCGCCTGCGAATCGAGCAACACATACAGCGCCGAGAGTTTCGCGCTGGCGTTCTCGATAGCGCTCTCGAACGCCGTATCGTCCCTGATGTCTTTTTGCGTCAGGCGCCCGTTGTCCTCCAGCCGCACCAGGCGCAAATCGCGCGCGGCTTTGTCCAGCGCAATGGCGGCCTCGGGCAGCGCCGCAAAGTCGCGCGCGCCGGCGATGCCCTCCATGCGCGAAACGCGCGCCAGATCCAGCAGTTGCGAGGTGGACACCGTTTCACCAAAAAACAGACTGGCGGTATCGGGTAACTGATGCGCCTCGTCAAAAATCACCGTGTTGCATTTGGGCAGCAGCTCCGACACGCCTTCATCGCGCAACGCCACATCGGCAAAAAACAAATGGTGGTTCACCACCACCACATCGGCGTCGAGCGCCTGCTTGCGCGCGCGCATCACAAAACACTTGTCGTAGTGATCGCAATTCGAGCCGAGACAATTCTCGCGCGTGGAGGTGACATGCTGCCACACGCCCGCCGTCTCCGGCACATCCGCCAGATCCGCCTTGTCGCCGCTTTGCGTGCGCCGCGCAAAGCTCGCGATCACCTGCAAATAGCGCGTGTCCTCGCGCGTGGGCAAGCGCCCGTCGGCCTGCGTGTTCTCCAGATGGTAATGGCACACATAATTCGCGCGCCCCTTCAGCAGCGCCACCGACACCGGCGCCTTCAACGCCGCGCGCACGGTCGGAATATCGCGGTCGAACAACTGATCCTGCAAGGTTTTGGTGCCGGTGGAAATAATCACCTTGCCGCCGGACAACAGCGCAGGCACCAGATAGGCAAACGTCTTGCCCGTGCCCGTGCCCGCCTCTGCAACTATAACTTGTTGTTTTTGAATGGTTTTTTGTATAGCCAGCGCCATCTCAACCTGCCCCGCGCGGGCACGGAATTCAGGAACGACGGCGGCTAAAGAACCCTCTGCGGAGAAAACTTTTTCGATTTCGGACACGGCGCGCAGTTTAGCGCGTGGGGGGCGCGATGACTACTGCAACACGGCCATTCACAACGCGTCCAGCGGACTGCGCACTCCACCGCCGCCCACCTTCAACACATGCGTGTAGATCATGGTGGTTTTCGCATCGGCGTGGCCGAGGAGTTCCTGCACCGTGCGTATGTCGTAGCCGGACTGCAACACCTGTGTTGCAAACGAATGCCTCAGCGTGTGCGGTGTAGCCGGCTGATGCACTTGCGCCAGGCCCAGTGCACGTTTGAATGCGCGCTGAAACGCAGTCTCATGAGCGTGATGCCGGCGCTCTATGCCGGTGCGCGGATCGGTTGATAGCGTTTCCTGTGGAAACACCCAATGCCATGCCCACGCTTGCCCGGCACGCGGATACTTGCGCTCCAGCGCGTGAGGCAAATACACACCGGGCTGGTTTGCTGCGCGATCACCGGCCCAAAACACATTAGCCCGCGCAAGCTGTGCGCGCAAGGGATCCACCAGCGTGGCGGGTAGCATCACCGCGCGATCCTTGTTGCCTTTCGCCTCGCGCACAATAATCGTGTTGCGCGTGAAATCGATATCCTTTATTCGCAGGCGCATGGCCTCCATGATGCGCAGGCCCGTGCCGTACAATAGCTTGGCGATCAACAAATGGTCGCCCTCCAGAAACTGAAACAGGCGCCGAACCTCGTCTGCGGAAAGCACCACCGGCAATCGCTTTACCTGGCGCGGGCGACCGATCTCGTCGAGCCACGGCAATTCAACCGCCAAAACTTCACCATAAAGAAACAGCAGCGCAGATAGCGCCTGCCGATGCGTAGATGCCGAAACCTGGCGTTCATCCGCGAGCCACATCAGATACGCCTCAACCTCCGGCTTGCCCATTTCGCGGGGATGCCTTAAGTTATGAAAATGGATAAACGCCCGCACCCAATGCACATAAGTTTTCTCGGTGCTGAGGCTGTAATGCTTGTAGCGAATGCGCTCACGAAGCTGGTCGAGCAGGCGTACAGAAACCAAAGGCGGGTAGTCGGTTTTACGCCGAATTTTAATACTGTTCATATTTACAGTATAATGAAGTAACTGCATGTTTCGCAAGAGGGAAATGTCATGTATGCTTGGAATGTTATCCATCGCGCTGGGTTGTTAAGCGGCGTTTTCGATGATTAAAACTAGTTGAACTAAACCGCTAACGCGGTGGCCAGCCAGGCGAGGCGACCACCGCGTTTTTCATGTTGCACGGCGAATTGACAAGCGTAGGTGAAGGGCAATTCTTCTGGAGTTGGGGAATGTTCCCCGACTTCAAGGAGCAACGTCATGACACCCTTACGCCAACGCATGCACGACGCCATGGTGCAACGCGGATTTGCGGCCCG
>VFLF01000345.1 GCA_009885185.1 Nitrosomonadales bacterium
GCCACAAACAACCAAGGGTGAGGGCGATTGCACGCACGAATCCAGCAAACCCGTGCGCATGACGTGGGCGCGGCTGCTTAAGCGCGTGTTCGACATCGACATCGAGCGTTGCGCGTGCGGCGGCAAGTTGAAGCTCGTCGCGGTGATCGAAGAACCTGCGGTGATCGAGAAGATACTGACGCACTTGGGGTTGGCGGCACAGCCGCCACCCCGAACACCGGCGCGGCGGCGGGCGGATTTGCTGGAGTGGGCTTGAGCTTGATGAAGCGGACGGTTTTAACCGGGGCCGAGATACCCGCTCGACCGGCGCTCGTGTGAGAGCGGAAAATCAGCGTTTAGCGGTCGTGATTTGCGTGCAAATGTTCAGCAAACAGCGGGGTTCGCGGGAAATCGTGCGTGGTTGACCGCCTGCGGCGCGGCGGATACATTGAATGTTGTGCAAAAATGGTGTTTAAAATTCCTATACCCGGTCGTGACCGTGATCGAGACCATCGCGAAATCGCGCAGCGTGTCGTACGGGACCCGGGGGAACAGCGTCGGGTTCACCGTGAACGTGGAATTCGTGCCCGCGAGCAGCGTGTAGCCGTCGGGCGGCGCCCTGGCCACGATCTCGGCGGCGATCATGCCGGAAGCGCCGCCGCGGTTGTCTATCACCACCTGCTGGCCGAAATACTCGGACAGCTTCACGCCTATCGTGCGCGCCTGGATGTCGTTCGCGCCGCCGGGCGGCGAGGTGACGAGCAGGCGGACCGGCCGGTCCGGAAACGGCTGGGCCTGCGCGCCGGCGAACAACAGCGCGCCCAGGACGGCACGGCGCACCGTCAGTCCACCTTCGCGCCGGAGAGCTTCACGACCTTCGCGTATTTCTCCGTCTCCTTGCGGATGAAGGCGGCGAACTCCTCCGGGCTGCTGCCGACCGGATCGGCGCCGAGCGCCTCGAATTGCGCCCGGGTCTCCGGCGCGCGCACCACCTTTACCAGCACATCGTTCAGGCGGGAGATGATCCTGCGCGGCGTGTTCGCGGGCGCGAGTATCCCGAACCAGTTGTCCGCCTCGAAGCCCGGCACCCCCGCCTCCGCGATCGTCGGGGTGTCGGGAAACTGCGGCGAGCGCTTGCTGCTTGCGACGCCGAGCACGCGCAGCCGTCCGCTCCTGACGTGCGGCAGCATCGTCGCGATCGAATTGAACATCAGGTTCATGTGGCCTGCCAGCAGGTCGGTCACCGCCTGCGGCGCGCCCTTGTACGGCACGTGCGTGATGCTGACGCCCGTCATACTCTTCAGGAGCTCCATCGCCAGGTGGTTGGGCACGCCATTGCCGGACGAGGCATAGTTGAGCTTGCCGGGTTGCGCCCTGGCGAGCGCAAGCAGATCCTGCAATGTCTTCACCGGCAACGTGGGATGGGAGAGCAGCAGGAACGGGCCGCTCGAGATCAGGCCGACCGGCGCGAAATCCCTGAGCGTGTCGAAAGGCACGCTCCGCATGTGTGGCAGGATCGTCAACGCGCCCGGGGTGCTGATGAGCAGCGTGTAGCCGTCGGGGATCGCCTTCGCCGCAAGCTCCGCGCCGATTAGCCCGCCCGCCCCGCCCCGGTTGTCTATCACGAGCTGCTGGCCGAGGAGGCCGGACAGGCCGGGGGCGATCAGGCGCGCCGTCACGTCCAGCACTCCGCCGGCGGGCGCCGAGACGATCACCCGGATCGGCTTGTTGGGGTAAGTCTGTGCGGCAGCGGGCTGCGAAAGCAGCGCGACAGCACATGCCGCCAGGATTCCACGCAGAAGGACCATGCACCGCCTCCGCAAAAGATATTGCAGTTATGGTAACCGATAGTGAACAATTCCGATTAACATATCGGCTTTTCGGACAGGAGATCACCGGCATGGCGGCGGCGAAAGAACTCGAGGGGAAAGTGGCGATTGTCACCGGCGCCTCGCGCAACATCGGGCGCTCCATCGCGCTCTCGCTCGCGGCGGGTGGCGCCGCGGGCACATGCTTGTCCCGGTTTCAGCGATGTTCGCTTACGCGAGGGGGCGAGCGTGGTCATGCCGGACATGCAGTCGCTCATTTGCCGTAGCGGCCGTATACCCGGCTCACATTGCCGTTAAAGATTTTCTCGCGGTCGGCGGCGTTCAGCCAGTCTATCGAGTCGATGTAGCGCTTGGTGTCGTCGTAGTTGAAGCCGGTTTCCGGATTCACGCCTCTGACCGCTCCGAAAATCTCTTGTGCAAACAAGATGTTATCGGCGGGTATGACCTTAAGCAGCAGCTCGATGCCAGGCTTGTGATAAACGCAGGTGTCGAAGTAAACGTTATTCAGCAGCAATTCCTTCAGCGGCGGCCGCTTCATGTCCTGCGCGAGGCCCTGGTAACGGCCCCAGTGATAAGGCACCGCGCCGCCGCCGTGCGGAATAACGAACTTCAACGTCGGAAAATCCTTGAACAGGTCCGAGGTCAGAAACTGCATGAACGCCGTGGTATCGCCGTTGATGTAGTGCGCACCGGTGTGGTGAAAATTCGGATTGCACGAGCCGCTGACATGCACCATCGCGGGAACATTCAGTTCGACCATTTTTTCGTAGAGCGGGTACCACCATTTGTCGGTGAGCGGCGGGTCGGTCCAGTAGCCGCCTGACGGATCGGGGTTTACGTTGCAGCCGATGAACCCGTACTCCTTGACGCACTTTTCCAGTTCAGGAATGCAATTAGCGGGCGCAACACCCGGCGACTGCGGCAACTGGCACACGCCGACGAATTTATCGGGATACATCCGGCACACGCGGTGGATCAACTCGTTGCAGATCGCGGACCAGGTTTCGCTGGTGTTGCGATTGCCGATGTGGTGCCCCATCTGCCCCGCGATAGGCGAGAAAATCGTGAAATCCACGCCGCGATCCGTCATGGATTTCAACTGAGCCCCTTGCAGGCTCTCGCGGATTTCGTCGTCGCTGATGACCGGCGGCGCCCTGGGTGTCAACGCCGAGTCCTTGAGGGACTCGATCTGACGCGCGCGCCAATCCTTCAGCGGCTTGGGTGCCGTGGTGTAGTGCCCGTGGATATCGATAATCATGGCTGTCGCGCTCCCGGTTCCGTTAGCTGCGTTAGTCCAGCGCGCGCGTGGTGGCGTCGAACAAATCGTCCACCTTGAGCTGCTTCGGTGTGAGGCCTTGCTGCCAGGCGTACTCAGCCGCAATTTCAAAATTGCGCCGTACCGCCGACATGCCGATCGGGCGCTTGTCGATGCCGTCTTTCGGCAGCGCTTCATTCGCGGCAGCCTTGCTCTCTTTCATCATGCGGTAAATTTCCCTCACCGCATCCGGATGTTCCTTTGCCACCGACGCCTTGACCACAACAATGTGATTGACCATCAGCGCGCCGCCATACTTCTTGCTCCAGGCCTGTCCTGCGGCGACCGGGTCGGCAACCAATGTCTTGAACTTGGGGTTTTGATCGGCGGCGAGCACTGCGGCATCCACTTCGCCGTCGAGCAGCATCTGCGCGAGTTTCTTGCTCTTATCCGCGCGCCGCACATTGGCCGGCTCTTTGTACTCCGGCACATGCCCGTCGCCTTGCGCGACGAAATGGACCTTCGACAGATCCACGCCATAGTCGTCCTGCAGGATGCCCCGCACCCACGTGGGCGTCGTCTGCGCGTAGGTGCGCATGCCGATGGTTTTGCCGTGCAGATCTTCGGGCTTGAGGGGGCCGCGCTCGGGGTTGTAGGCGATCTGTCCATGCTGAAAACGCCCGTGCAGCGCCACCGGCAACGCGATAAGCGGGTAGCCGTAGCCGATGGCCTGCAATACGGTCATCAGCGCGAGCTCCCCGAAATCGAATTCCCCTTTCACCACGCGCTTGAAGTGGTCGTGAGGAACTTCTCCCTCGGCAAATTTCAGGAAGTCGAATTGCACCAGGTCGCTTTTTACCTTGCCCTGTTTCAGCGCCAGTGTGTTGGGGTAGTCCCCCAGCATGGAATTGAGTTTCATGATCGTACTCATGTTCAAGTCTCCTGATTAGTCGGCGAGTGCGGGGTAGAGCGACTGCGCGGTTTTCGCAAAGATCCAGTCCTGATCGTTTTGCGACAGGCGCGACAACGCCGCCTTGGCTTCGTCCACCATCTCCTTCAACTGGCCTTTTGAGGCCGGGTAGTTCGATCCCCATGCGATGCGGTTCGCGGGGATTGCCTTCACCAGCATCGGGAAGAACGTCTCCGACGATGCCCCGTCAATTTTCGAGTTGCGCACATTGTTGGTCGAGAGCTTGAAATACACATGCGGGTATTTCGCCAGTTCGCAGAGGAACGCCGCGCGATCATACGGCGGCTGATCTCCCCGCAGCGCATGCATCAGGTGATCGACGATGATTTTCACGTTGGGAATCGGCGAATCAGCGTATACAGCATATGCAGCCCCTCGCGGCGCAATTGGGTGACGACGGGAATCTTGAGCGCTTCGCAGGTTTCCCACGCGGCGAAGGTTTTCGGATCATCCAGCGTGTCGGCTTGTTTATCCATGGTGCTGCCGGCGCTGAAAATGCGCAGACCGGTCACGTTCTTGCCATGCCAGTATAGGGGTATAGGAAATTTAAACGCCCTTTTCGCATAAACCCCAATATATCCCGGCCCCGCCACGGGGTCAATTAAGCCACATCCGCAAAAACCGCGACCCAACCCACAAACCCCACAAAATTGTCATCCGGAAAATGGCGTTAATACATTCATTTAGTGTCTCAGTTCAGCCTGAATCAGGCGAAGGCGGACGCCCCATGAAAGTCTGGCGCAGCACCTCGAACATATTATGACCCTGTTTGTGCATGGTATCGAGATAGGAGCGGATGGTGCAGAAATTCTGGGCGCCTTCGAACGTACGAAAGCAGCCGGAGATTTTCTGCTTTACCTTGGGCATACGGATGGCGCGTTCGGCCAGATTGTTGGTAAAGGGGACGCGCAGGTCTATCACGAAACGCAACACCGCGTCGGCATGCTCGCGAAGGCGAGTGATGAGGTTGAAGGTCAGGGACTGCTTGACCCGGCCCCGGCGCTTGTCCTGCCGCTCGGCTCGCGGATTGCGGATAAGCGCCTTGTCCAAAATCGCGCTGTAGTCCCTGAAAAGGCGCCGTATCCGCCACGCGCTCAACGCCGTTTCACCCGCGTGGCGCGCCGCCTCGCAGTGGTCACGGGATCGAATCAACAGGTCGATCATGCGTTTAGGCCAGCGTTGGCGGGTGGTTTCACGCTGAAAGGTCAGTTCGCGCAACAAGTGCGCATTGCACAGACCGTGCTCGCACCGAAGTCTCCAATACGGCCCCCAGCAATCATGCACGGCGGTGCCCAGCAGTTTGGGCAGGATACCGTGATCTTGGATGGCAGGCATGCCGCGCTTGGCATGCACCCCATACCAGGTGAGTTTGGCACTCGCCACCGTATGCAGCCAATTCAGGTGGGATGCCACGCGCAGACCCGACTCGTCGGCGCACACTACCGGCAAAGCGATCAACGACTGGGCGATGCAGGCGACCTCGGGAAGCAGCGCCTGGCTGGCTTGATCGGCCCACGCATGCACCGTGCCCGACGAGACACTCAGCCCATACAACTCGGCAATCAGTTGCGCACTGCGTGCCAGCGGCAGCAACTGGCCATGGGTCAGATGCACGGCCAAAGCGCGCACGTTCGGGCCATACTGCACGAGCTCGGTCACGTCCGCAGGAAATTCGCTCTGATGCACTTGTCCGCAGGTGCAGCGAGACTGCCACGTGCAATGTTCGGTGACGTGGTAATTCGCTACGGGGATGTCGATCACTTGCCGCCGCTCAAACAGCACGGCATCGGCGCCTGCCAAGGACGCGCCGCACGTGCAGTGTTGCGGCGGCGGGTGGTTGATTACCGTGTCCACGTGCGCCGAACGTTTGAGTGTCTTGCCCGCGTGACCGGCTTGCCCGCCGGGCTTCTTGCCAGAGGGCACGCTCGGCGAACTGCTCTTCTTCGCCAAGCCATCGCTGGACGGCGGCTTACTCGAATTGTGGCTGTCCTTGGACAGGCGTGCTTCCAGTTCCGCGACGCGTGCCGACAACCGCCGAACTTCCGCGATCAATGGAAACAACATGCGGATCAGTTCGTCCTTCTGCTCGTGGCTAAAGCTCGACAGATTCGGCAGTTGATCCGGCAACTCGTTCATGACTCACAGCATACGTCACGCTTACTTAAAGTACAATCATTTCCCTCACGCTAACCAGAGACGATTTTTTAATTTAAAGGGAGCAAGCATGTTCAGTCTTAAAGGCAAAGTCGCACTCATCACCGGTTCCACCAAGGGCATCGGTAAATCCATCGCCGAGGAAATGGCCAA
>VFLF01000248.1 GCA_009885185.1 Nitrosomonadales bacterium
GAGCCTGTCGAAGCGGCCTGGGCGGTGGCAATACTCGCCGCAACGAGTGTGGTGATTGCGAGTAGCGAGCGGGCGAATTTCATGAAGTGGATCCCTTGTATTTATGTCGATGCAGCGCGGATGAGCGGAAATACTTTTTTGGCAAACAGATCCACCGTCATGCATGGGTCCGCCGCCAGGCTCACGGTAAACATCAGGCGTTTGGCGCCCGCCGCCTTGGCTGCAAGCAATTGTTCGAGGCACTCGTCCGGCGTGCCGCACACCGCGAGCCTGCGCGACAGATAGTCGAACAACCCCAACTCGCGCACCAGTTTGATATCCGCCTCGCCGGGGCTGGTGCTGTAGCGGCGGCGCAGTTCGAGCAGCGGTTCGTGATATTGCGGCGGCACGCCGCGCTGATCGAGATTTTTAGTGCCGATGACGTAGCCGTTGAGAAAGGCGAGCATTGCGCCGAGCTTGGCGCGCGCGACGTTGCCATCGACGTTGCAATCCAGCGCTGCGATCTGCCAGATTTCAACGTTTTCAGGATTGCGTCCGGCTTGTTTGATGGCGTCTGCTACCAGCGTTTCCGATTGGCGGATATTCGCAGCATCAATGCCGTAGTTGATGAACACACCGTCAGCGTGTGCTGCGGCCTGTTGCAGTGATTTCGGATGCGACGCGGCGAGAAACACTTGCGGCGCGCGCTTGACCCACGGCATGTGCGCCGTGCCGCCGTGGTAATCCACCGGGCCGCCCTTGAGTACTTGTTTGATGAACGACACGCCTTCGCCGAGCATGGTGGCGGTGGTTTTTTGCGTGACGCCAATATTTTTGGTGCCGCTGTGACCCGCGCCGATGCCCAGCACCGCGCGCCCGCCGGACAGCGCATCGATGGAGGCAATCGCCGCCGCCGACACCGCCGGATGGCGCGACGCCAGATTGGTGACGCAGATGGCGACACGCGGACGCGTTGTTTCCTGCGCGACAATCGCGGCGCTGACCCACGGATCCATCGCGTTGCCGGGCGTGTCGGCGATGCCGATCATGTCGTAGCCGTGCGACTCCGCCAGCGTGGCAAGTTTGCGCGTTAATTCGACATTAAACGGCCAGAAAAAGAATCCGATTTCCATCAGTCACCTTTCAGCGGAGAGCCTTCGATAACCAAGGTTACACTGCCGGGCTGCATGATCCAGTGCGCGCAGCACAATTGACCGGATTTACGAAAACCGCTAAACTAATACCCGATTAGATTGGTCAAGATTAGATGGGTCAAGTAAGGTTCCACGTCATTCAGTAAGGACTCAGCAAGGAAAATATTATGAGCATTCAAGAAGACATCAAGGCGCTGGTTACCAGCAACAAAATTGTGCTGTACATGAAAGGCTCGCCGGATTTCCCGCAATGCGGTTTCTCGGCCAACACCGTGAACATTCTGCGTCAGTGCGGCGTCGAGCAAATCGCCTCGGTCAACGTGCTGGAAAATCCGGAAATCCGTCAGGGCATCAAAGAGTTTTCCAACTGGCCGACGGTGCCACAGCTCTATGTGAACGGCGAATTCGTGGGTGGCTCGGACATCGTGACTGAGATGTACCAAAGCGGCGAGTTGCAAAAGATTTTGAAGTAAGCGCCGCAAGTTTGCAGGAAAAAAAGGCCATGTCATCATGGCCTTTTTTACTGCGTGTCTGCGTGTAACACTTACCTGCCAAGCAGGTGCTGGATGACCAGCACCAGCGCAATCACAAACAGCAGCCGCAGCAACCAGCGCCGGTAGGATTTGGCGTCGATACGCTCGCGATTGCGGACGCCGATGATCGCGGTGGTGGTGGCGATGACGGCGAACGGCAGCGTGATGGCCCATTGCGTCCAGGTGACGCCGCCTTCGAGCGTGAGCACCACCATCTGCGTGGGTTTGCCCACGGTAAAACACAGGTTAAGCACTTGCACGAAGACCATGCGATCCACGCCCAGCGAAAACAAATACATCAGCAGCGGCGGGGCGGCGATGTTGGCGGTGCCTTCCGACAGGCCTGCGAGCAAGGCAAAACCTGCACCGGATGCGACACGATGACGCGACACGAATTCCCATTCGACGCGTCCTAAATGATCGAGATAAAGATACAGCACGATCACGCCCGCCAACAGCAAAGCAAACGGAAACGCGGGATACGTCACGAATAGCCGCGCACCGAGCGCAGCACCCGCCAGCATGCATAAAGGCATGAACCAGTAGCGCCGCAGCGTGGGGAGAAACTGCCCCGTCATGACAATGTTGGTGAGCGTGGTGGCGACGCAGGGCAGCAGCACCACAATGACGGCAGTGCGCATATCGGTAGCCGCGGCGATCATGGGTGTGGCCAGCATCGGGAAGCC
>VFLF01000362.1 GCA_009885185.1 Nitrosomonadales bacterium
AAATAAATATCAATAAAAACAATTACTTACATCTGTTTATCGTTGGGTGTGGAGTCGCATATAATCGAACGCGCCTACTACACACTCAACAAACTCAAGGGAGATTCAGGCAATGCTGATCGTCGACGCGCAAGTACACATCTGGACCAGCGGTACGCCCGTGCACATTCATCGTCAAGCCAGTTCGTATACCAAGGACGAGTTGCTGCGCGACATGGATACCGCGGGCGTGACCGGCGTGGTGCTGCATCCGCCGAGTTGGGATGTGAACGCCAACGAAGTGGCGATTGAGGCGGCGAAGGCACATCCGGATCGCTTGTCGGTGCTGGGATTTTTTGACGTGGCCAAGCCGGAGAATCGTTCGCTGATCGACACCTGGAAAAAACAGCCGGGCATGCTCGGATTGCGTTTCGCGTTTTTGAACCCCGGCGAAGAAAACCGCATGGTCGATGGCACGCTCGACTGGCTGTGGCCGGCAGCGGAAAAAGCAGGCTTGCCCATCGGGCTGCTGGTGCCCAATCGATGCGCTGCGGTCGCAACGGTCGCCGCGAAATATCCGAATCTCAAAATTCTCGTCGATCACATGGCGCGCCCGCGTTTTAGCATGGATGACGCCGGCTTTTCCGACTTGGGCGATCTGCTCGCGCTGGCGAAATTCCCGAATGTCGCGGTCAAAGCCACCGGCGGACCGAGCTACTCATCGAACGTGTACCCGTACCGCAACATCCATCAGTACATTAAACAAATTTTCGATGCCTTCGGCCCCAAGCGCATGTTCTGGGGCACCGACATCACGCGCATGCCGTGCACATGGAAGCAGTGCGTCACCATGTACACCGAAGAAATGCCGTGGTTGAAAGGGCGCGATCTGGAACTGGTGATGGGGCGCGGCTTGTGTGACTTTATTGGGTGGGATCTCAGGGGCTGATGGTTAAGAACACCACGAACGTTACACCGCATTCACCTCATCAAGGAGTACGCACATGCCTATTACCGGCAAGTGGATATTTACCGCCGCCATGGATGTCGATGCGGAAAAGGAAGCCATCTTCAATGAAGTGTACGACACCGAGCACATCCCGCATCTTTCCAAAGTGCCGGGTGTGATTTCGGTGACGCGCGCCAGACTCGACACACTGCGCGTGACGATGGGCGGCGAGACCAAGACCGTCGATGCGCAAGGCAAACCGCGCTATGCCTGCTTCGTCGAACTGGAAAATCCGGATGTGCTGGTGAGTCCCGAGTGGGCGAAGGCGGTCGACGCAGGACGCTGGTCCACGCACGTGCGGCCCTACACGCGAAATCGGCAGCATACTTTGCACAAGGTGTTGTAATAAGTTGCAGGTTGGGCTTGTCAGCGCAACCTAACTGGTGATGGGGCGCGGTTTGTGCAGTTTTATCGGGTGGGATTTGAAGGGTTAGTTCACTTTGATATTCCCCGCCTTAACCACCTTCGACCACTTCGCGATATCGCGCTCGATGATGCGCGCGAATTCCTCCGGCGAGGTATGTGCGGGCGCGCGACCGTCTGCGCGCAGACGCTCCTGCACGTCAGGCAGCTTCAACAGCCGTGCCAGTGTCACGTTCAACCGGTTGACGATTTCCTTGGGCGTGCCCGACGGCGCCCACATGCCGTTCCATGAGGTGTGTTCGTAGCCCGGCAGAGTTTCGGCCACCGCGGGCAGCTCGGGTAATTCCGGCCAGCGCTGCGCGGTGGTCACCGCCAGCGCGCGCACCCGGCCGCCCTTGACGTGCTGTATCAGCGCGGGCACCGACGACAGAATGTATTGCACCTGCCCGCCGATGAGATCGGAAATCGCCGGTGCATCGCCTTTGTACGGCACGTGTGTCGATGGGGTATTGGCCATTTGCTTGAACAACTCGGTGGCCAGATGCGAAGCGCCGCCGATGCCGGATGAGCCGAAGTTAAGCCCCGCCGGTTTGGCGCGCAGGACTTCAATGAACTCCTTGACGCTGTTGGCGGCGATGTTGCTGTTTATTGCCAGCAGAAACGGCCCGCTGTGCAGCAGGCCCACCGGCGTGATGTTTTTCACCGGATCGTACGGCAATTTGTACAGCGCGGCGTTGGTGGCGTAACTCGTCGCCACGATAATCAGCGTGTAACCGTCAGGATTGGCGCGCACCACGATCTCGGCGCCCGTGGAGCCGCCCGCGCCGCCGCGATTATCGACGATGAACTGCTGACCGAATTCCTGCGTCAGTCGCGCGGTCAACACGCGCGCGATGATGTCGGTGCTGCCGCCCGCGGCGAACGGCACCACCACGCGCACCGGCTTGTCGGGCCAGCGGGTCACTTTTGATTGCGCGGCGGCGGTGAATGAAGTTGCGGCGAACAGCAACGTGACCCATACGAATCGACGTTTCATAGGATAGGGATCCTCCGAATCATGGCACGGAAAGAATAGCATGCTACCGGTGCGGCACCGGGCGGTAGATATATTTGCACTTTTGTGACAAAAGGCGCTAAGTGGTTACCGCGCATACCGCGCATACCGCGCATACAAGGGGAGTATTGACATGAGCAGATGCGCGTGCGTGGTTTTCGCAACACTGATGCTGGGCATGCCGATGGCGGTGTCGGCACAATCGTTTCCGTCGAAGCAAGTCCGGCTTGTCGTGCCCTTTCCTGCTGGTGGGGCGATGGACGCTGTTGCTCGTATATTAGTGCAACCGTTGAGCAAGTCGTTCGGGCAGAACGTGATCGTCGACAATCGTCCCGGCGGAGGCACGGTGATTGGTACCGAGTTGGTGGCGCGCGCGCCCGCCGACGGGCACACGCTGCTTCTGATGGGTAACAGTTTCACCATCAACCCCGCTGTGCGCTCAAAGCTCCCATACGATACGCAGAAAGATTTTGCTGGCGTCAGCCGGCTAACGACGGTGCCGGTGATCTTTTCTGTGCATCCATCCTTGCCGGCGAAAACGTTAAAGGATCTGATTGCGCTGGCGCGTGCGCGTCCAGGTGAGCTGACATACGCGACCGCTGGCGCGGGCACCAACCATCATCTCGTGGGAGAGATGTTAAAGACAGCGGCAAAAATCGACATTACCCATGTGCCGTACCAAGGCGGCCCGCCAGCGACGGTGGCGGTCATGGGTGGGCATGCCGGCATCTTGGTCATTAACGTCACTGAATCCGGGCCGCACATCCGAGTCGGCAAACTGCGCGCACTTGCAGTGACTTCTCTGGAACGCATTGCCGATTTTAAGGATTTGCCAACCGTCGCCGAGTCAGGTTTTCCGGGCTTCGAGGCGCTGACGTGGTTTGGCGCAGTAGTACCCGCAGCAACACCGAAGGACATTCTTAGCCGGTTGAACGCCGAGATCGTGCGAGCGCTACAAGTTCCGGATGTTCGGGACGGTCTCGCCAAGCAGGGGTTTGCCGCAGCCGGAATGAGTACAGCAGAATTCGACACATACCTGCGCTCTGAGCTGCGACGTAACCAGGAAGTCGCACGAGCCTCGAATCTCAAGATTGACTGAGATTTTTCGTTACATGTTCTTACATCGCTTTACTTGCCCAAAAAAAACGGCCCCGAAGGGCCGTTTTCATAGTGCTGAAACACAAAAGCTTATTCGTCCTCGCCGTAATGGATGCGGCGGTAAGTCAGGGGAACCACGCTGCGCGACACACGCACGTCGATAATCATCGGGCCGGGTTTGGCGAGCCATTCCTTGGTGGCTTTTTTCACTTCATCCACCGTGCGGCACAGCGCGCCGCGACCGCCGAAGGCGCGCGCCACCGCGCCCAGATCCGCCGTGGGGATGCACGAGGTTTCCACCGCCATCTTGTGTGCGTCGAGTTTGTAGTACTCGGCGCCGAGGCACTCGTTGTTCATGCAGTAAATCAGCAGCGGCACGTTGTAGCGCACCATGGTGTCGAAATCGCCGATGTGCATCATGGTGCTGGCATCGCCATCCATCAGCACCGCGGGCTTCATGCCGGTGCCGATGACCGCACCCACCGCCGCCGGCATCATCTGGCCGATACAGCCGAAGAAGTGGCCGGCCATCACCATCGGACGGGCCTTGCGGAACAGGATGTTGGTGAAACCGGCGGTGCAGCCGCTGCCGGCAAACAGGCTGATGTCTTGCGGCAGCAGATCATCCAGCTCCACGCATAACGGCCGCGGATCCACGGTGCCCTCATCGATTTTGTAATCGCGGCGGTCTTCCCATGCATTGGCGAGTCTTTCCTTGACCGCGCCGGTGCGATAACCGAGCTGCTTGAAGTTGCGTTTGGCGAGTTCGGCTTCCAGCGCGGCCACGCCGGCCTTGCCGTCGGACTGCACATAGTAATCAGCGCCCTTGCCGCGCGACAGCAGGACGTGCGCTTTGGGGTCGATGTGGATGAACTTCGCTTCCGGATAAAGTAGGCCTTCGTGCGTGGTGTAGCGGTTAAGGCTCGCGCCGACGGCCACCACGACATCGGAATCGGAAAGCAACTGGATGGCCGTCTTGGTGGCATAGGTGCCGGAAATGCCGATCTGGTATTCGTCCTCGACCAGCCAGTTTTTGGCTTGCAGCGTGGTGGCGATCAGCGCGCCGCAGCGTTGCGCGAGCTTGATGATTTCGTCGCCCGCGCCCGACCACATCGCGCCGCGACCGACCACGATCACCGGACGCTTGGCTTTGCTCAGTACGTCGGCGGCTTGCGCAATCGCCTCCGCGCCGGGGGTCACGGTGCGCTTGGGAATGATCGCGGTGGACGGCACGTAGGGCTCGTCGTCCTCCCAGGTTTTTTGCTGTAAATCCATCGGCACCGACAGCAGCACCGGACGCGATTGGGTGCGCGCGATGTAAAACGCCTTGCGCACCGCTTCGTCGGCGTCGTCCGCCGTGCCCATGCGCACAAACGCGGCTTCGCAGCCGTGGGCAAATGCGGATTGATCGAGCGCCTGCGTGTATTCGTCATCGCTGGTCGGATACTCGCCGCAAAACGCCACCACGGGGGATGACGCGCGCGCGGCAGTCACGAAAGCGGTCGCCAATTGCGTGGTGCCGGGGCCGCAGGTGGCGGTACACACACCGGGGTTGCGCGTCGCGCGCGCCCAGCCGTCGGCCATGCCGAGGCCCACGCCTTCATGGCGCACCTCGTGCATGATGATGCCGTTTTTCTGATTGGCGTACTGCCAGTACATATTGCCGTCGCCCATCATGCCGAACACGTTGGTGGTGCCTTCGGCCTTGAACGCCTGCGATAGTCTTTCATATACCTTCATTGTC
>VFLF01000413.1 GCA_009885185.1 Nitrosomonadales bacterium
CGCTTCCCCAGGAGGCACTTTTAAGGCGAGCGTAGATATATTACGTTCACCACATCGGACTCAAAAGACTAAATGGCCAACACAATATCTCGAAAATATCAATGCTGGAGCTTCGGTGCGACGGTAAGCCAAAGAGTATTGAATTGGCAGAAACCGTTGGAAGTAGGGCCACCAGATGGGTGTATGAAGATATTTGTTGCGGCCGATTGAAAATTGACCAGTTCACGCGGTTTGTCCTGACGTATCAACGACCACCTCCGCTAATCGACAGAGACTGGTCTACGCGAAGCCGACTCGGGTGGTCAGTCCGGGATTGGCGGGAACACACAGTGAAGTGGTGATTAATAGTGATGCCAATCAGAACGCTTGTAGGACGAGAGTATCATGGTGCAGGACTGGACATGCCATTCGGGGCATATGTGGAAACTGATTCGGGTGAGCGCTTCGCGTCTAAGTGAAATCCCGAATATTGAGGCGGCATCGCATTACAACGTAGGACGTCCGCACAGTAGTTTGGGTCCAGGCTTGCCGGGTCCGCTGAACACAGTAGTGGCAACGGCGAGGGCATCAAACTTCCTCCACTGGTTGGAAGAGGGTGCTGCCGTGCAATCGAAATCAGTGCTTGGTGGCCTTCGTCACGAGTATTCGTTGGTGCCCGCTGTTGCGTGATCGACGGTGCTGAAAAATACGCTTGACGTATTGCATATTTTCCGGCATAGTAACGCACGATGATCGTCAGCTACCGGAACAAGCAGACGCGCCAGTTCGCCGAAGGCAAACGGGTAAAAGCCTTTGGCGGTTTTGAACGCAAGGCCGAGATGCGCTTGGATCAGCTGGAAGCCGCGACCTCGCTGCTTGACCTGGACTTGCCGGGCAACCGCTTGGAAGCCTTGAAGGGTGAACGTAAAGGTCAGTATAGCGTGCGGATTAATGACCAGTGGCGGATCTGCTTTGAATGGGCGAAGGGCGCGCCAGGGCCGAGCAATGTTGAGATCGTCGATTATCACTAGGAGGGACATCATGGGACGCAGTGCCATACATCCTGGCGAACACCTCGCCGAACAGCTTGCCGCACTCAAAATGAGCGCGGCGGAACTGAGCCGTCAGCTTAAGGTGCCGGCCAACCGCATCACCGAAATTTTGAATGGGCAACGCTCCATCACTGGCGACACGGCCTTACGGTTGGGGCATTTCTTCGGAACCAGCCCTCAGTTTTGGCTCAACCTTCAGGCGGTATACGAACTGCGCGTAGCGGAGCAAAAGACCGGCGGGACTATCAAGACCTTGCCGACGCTCAGCACGCGCGCAAAGAAACCAGTGACCAAAGAACTGCAGCTGGCATAAAGGCATACTGAATTTAGCCAACAATGCCGCAATAGGGAAACAAATTAGGTCTACTGTGGGGTGCGAATTACTTAAGGATGCACTGAATAAGTCTGTTGTTGAAAAGCCAGTGCCTTAAAAATCAATTAGTTACGAGCGTCCCAGTTCAAGTTTTGATACTTAATCAGCGTATCCTTAATTTTTGCTTGAGCGGCGAACTTGAATGGCCCACGTAGGAAACGACAATCATTTACATCAATTTTAAATGTCCGGTATTCAGCGGCGGCAGGTTTATTGTGTTGCTAAAGCAGGGTAAGCCATTTCGGACCGAGGCGGAGATTGGGTGAAAATCTATCGTCCATTTCGTGAAAGATTCGGCAGGCATCGATCGCGGTGACGCAAATCCGTTTTAATTTTGGGCAGGATTTGGGCAGGAAAATCGATTTTTCATAGAGAGAATCGACGCCCTTTCACAGTGGTAACCAGAATTCGAATCGCCCAACTATTGCTGGACTACAGGGTTGTGGATAGCGCTGTTGTCCGCTCGAAAACTGTGATCAGCGAATTGCGCCATGATTATCGTCTCGCGCCCGTTTTTTTTCGACCATGCAGACCTTGAATGTGGGAGCGACATCTGGCTTTTACGGAGCACAGGGCTGGAATGGGTTGCCGCAATGCTGCATGTTTATCGCAGCGCCAAGTACTGTTAGGCTGATCCCTTACGTACAAGGCCGACTAAAGGTAGAAAACATGTCCGGCGAAGAAATGAAAGCAGAACTCGCGCGTCTGTGCAATGAAAACGCCGCGCTCAAAAAGGGTGCTGCCACCGGCATCACCATGAAGGTCAGCGAAAAAGGCGGGCTTTCCATCTACGGCATGGGGCGGTTTCCGATCACGCTCTACAAGGAGCAGTGGCTGAAGCTGCTGGACATGTCAGACCCCATCCGGTCGTTTATCGCGGCGAACGATTCAGCGTTGAAGACGAAGGAGTAGGCGTTTGGCAAAAACAACGAAATCGGCGGATCACCGTGGCGTGGTTGCATTGCTCGAGCGCTACAAATGCCCGACACCATTTCATGCAGTGCGTACGCGGTTCATGGGTAGCATCGCCTCTCCGGCGGAAACTATCACTCCCATCGAAACGTTAAAGCAACTCTGGCACGGCGAGTTGCCGGCATTCGATAGCATGAAGTGGGGGCTTTTGAAGTGACCAACGGGGCAAATTGGAATTCTTTGATTTGATCGGATTGCTTGAC
>VFLF01000411.1 GCA_009885185.1 Nitrosomonadales bacterium
CAGCTTGCCGCTGTACTTGCGGATATTCCATCCGAGAAAGTCAAACCCATCCTTGATGTGCGTTATTTTGGTCTTTTCCGGCGATAGGACTAACCCACGTTCCGCCAGAAATTCGACCACCGCGGGCTTGACCTCACGCTCCAGCCATTCTTTCGAGTTGCCGGTGATAATAAAGTCATCCGCATATCGCACCATGTGCATTTTTAAGCCTCTCTGCGCAGCCTTTGGGAATTTCTCCGCCAGCATCGTTTCGAGTCCGTCCAATGTCATGTTTGCCGCCACCGGCGAGATAATGCCCCCTTGCGGGGTGCCAGCGTCAGTAGGGAAGAGTTCGTTTTGATACACGAATCCCGCCTTGAGCCACTTCTTCAGTACCGCCTTGTCCGTCAGGATGTTGGCGATCATCCAGTCGTGACTGATTTTGTCGAAACAGCTTGAGATATCGGCCTCCAGCACCCATTGCGCACTGGCCTTTCGCGAGAGAGCATTGAAGCATTGTTCTCCCGCATCAGCCGTGGAGCGTTCCGGCCTGAATCCATAGGAATTCAGATCGGCAGTGGTTTCCGCGATGGGTTCCAACGCCAGCAGGTGTAGCGCTTGCATGGCGCGGCATTTCATCACGGGTATGCCAAGCGGCCTTGTCTTGCCGTTCTTCTTCAGAATAAATACCCTCCGAAGCGGAAGCGGCGAATAACCCCGCCGCTTCAACGACACAATCGCGTTGATCTTTGCACCCGGTGTTTTCCATACGACCTTGTCCACACCGGGGGTGTTCTTGCCTTTATTTTCTGTCACCCGCTTGACGGCTAATGCTTTGCCGCTGAACGAGTGGGTCAGCAGCCATTGCAGGGCTTTCGCCTTGTTGTGCCTGCCGCCCTGTGTTGCCTTCACAATACGCGCTTGCAGCCCTCTGACGTGACGTTGAACCCTAGACCAATTGATGCTGTCCCACGTCGCGCCGGAAGGTGCACGTGCCCGTGGTGCTGCACTCATTTGCTTTCCCTCCGTTTAGATGGTTCTACGAACTCTCTTGTGAGGAGAGACCCTGAGGAAGTCTGCACGCTTTCGCGCAGGATGATGTTTCAATCCCTATCCGCCCGATTACAGGACGGCATTCGCTTGCTCCTCAATCCTACGCCCGCACTGCCATGGGCAGACTTTGCAGCCTGCTGTCCCCGAAGGGAGCAATACGGGTTTGCCACGTTCCGCTTGCAGAAGTATGCCGGGTTAGGTGCCTGCATTCGACCGGGAGGCGTATGGGTCACGAAAGCGCATAAAGCAAACGCTATTCCCACCTCCATTCAAGCGTAATAGCCACTTCCGCTTGTTCCTTATGACGATCTTTAACGCAGATTCAGATATCTTCACCATACCGACTATCTAGCACTCATCCGGCATGTGGCTGCCAGAAGGGTACGTCTCTCACGATTAATACCCCGCACCTCACGGTGCTTCGTTACATTGTCAGGGCCGCTCTTTATTCAGGCCCCTAGGTTCACCCGGTGACACGGGTGGTTCCCTCCATTGAAGTGAGAACAACTTCTACAAGCGACTTCGTGTCGCACTATCCACATAAGGCCGAATAGCTGTCGAAGCTGTCGGTCCGTTCATCGGCCAAAGGTGACGCTGGCACTTCGATCCGTCAATGTCCGCAACGCTGGGTGAGACCCGACGTTGATCCAGTTTGACAAGCTCAACCCCTATTCGCTTTTCAGACCTGAAACCGTAACCGCCCTCTGCCACTTCGCGGTTTCGACGTTGACGAAGCACCGTTCGTCCCCGTTGCATATTTGAATTTACCGGCATTAGCCTTGGCCGCACTGATGAACTCCTGCAAGTTCGCAATGCCCAGCGACGGTGGCACGGTGAGCAGGTTGGGCGTCATGGCATAGGTTGACTGAGTTGGGCTTTTCATTCAGCCCACACGCGCCGATAACTCATTGCCAAGGCATCAGCGAAGCATGTATCACCCCCGGCACACCCTGATTCCCCACCGACTTTATAGCCAGATCGACATCCTTCAAACCAAACCGGTGGGTGGTGATCTTTTCCAGCGGAAAGCGCCGTGAGGCGATCTGCTGTAACGCCAGCTCGCATGATTTATAGCTGTGGCCGCGCGCGCTGTGCATGGTGATGAATTTCACGGTGAATTTTTCCAGCGGGAAATTCGGAAACGTCGCCAGTTCACCCTGCGCCACCATGATGCCGCCCTTGCGCTTTAGCGCGTCGATGGATAACAAAATGGGTTTCGTGCCCGCGCCGGCGGTGCAATCAAGCGCGACATCGACGCCGCGATCATGGGTGATTTCCATGATGCGTCCAAGCACGTTTTCTTCATCGACATTGATGACGTGATCGGCGCCCAGCGCTTTGGCAACTTCCAGACGCGCGGCGTCTTTCGAGGTGCCGGTAACGATCACCAATGAAGCACCCGCCTGCTTGCAAATCACGGTTTGCGACAGCCCCTGTTGCCCCGGCCCCTGGATCAGCACGCTGGAGTTGTAGCCCACGTGGCCGTCAAACAACGACCATTCAACGCCATTGGCCATCGGCGTGACCAGCCCGGCCAGTTCCGGCGTCACGCCCTTGGGCACATGATGCACCACTGAATTCCAAGGCAGATACACATACTGCGCAAAGCCGCCCCACAGATACGGCGCCTTGTCCGCCGCGGTGTAGCCGTAGCGGATGGCATCCGGGTTGGTGCGCCAATTGGTGTTTTCGCAGTGACGGTACTCGCCGGCATGGCACCACTCGCACTGCCCGCACGAGACGTAGTGCTCGACAAACACCAGGTCGCCTTCCTTGAAGCCCTTGCGCCGCGTGAACTCGCGCCCCGCCTTGGCGATATAACCGATGTTCTCGTGCCCCATGATGGTCGGCTTGTCGTTGGGCGGATGCGCGTAGAGTTTGACATCGGTGCCGCAGATACCGGCGACTTCCATTTTCAGCAGCGCGGCATCGTCGGGGATGTCCGGCATCGGGTATTCACGGATCTGTGTTGTGCTGGGGCCAGTTCTGACGGCGGCGAGTACTTTTTCCATGGAGTTCCTTAAAAAAATAGTTTAAAAACAAATACTTACATAAATTCAGCGCAGGATGGTTGAAACCCTTCACAAAAGGCGGCCGGGTTTGTGATGGGTTGCGCTCCCCCATCCTGCGACTTACATCCCGCTACCGGTATAGCTCCGGGTACTTCGCCCGCACCTGCGCCGCCAGTTCCGGCGAGATTTCACACACTTTCGGAAAAGTGTCAATGACCTCGTACGGCCGGCAGGCATCGATCACCATGCGCGAGTTGTAAAGTTTTGAATAATCGGTCACCAGCGTATCCAGCCGCGACGACCAGCAATGATCGAGCACTGCGCCCTGAAGGCATCGAATCCAACCAACTGGATGCCAGGGCCTTTACGGAATTTGTTGCTGCGGAAGTGCAGCGCTGGAGGCCGCTGGTGCGCGCATCCGGCGCACGTCACGACTGACGGCCTTTTTCTGCCGCCGGTAGCTGATGTCAATTCCATGTCGCCCTTAAGCGTTCCGTTATATGGAACACTGTTCTGTTTTATTGCGAAGCATGCGGATTCGCCCCTATAATTCCGTCGCTGCATTTTACGCAGCGCAGCGTACGAGTCCCGCACCACGGAAATCAAGGCCATGAACCTCGCGGAGTTACAAGGACAAGGTGCGTGGGTGTTGATGCTGATCGTGTTCGCACTGGGGGCGAAGCACGGCATCGATCCCGATCATCTCGCCACCATAGACGGGCTTACTCGCGCTAATGCGCAGCGTCGGCCGCGCCTGGCGCGCTGGTCGGGATGTTTATTTTCGCTGGGACACGGTTTCGTGGTCACGGTGGTGGCAGCTCTGGTGGCAACGCTATCGGGCGGATTGTCCGCACCGGTTTGGCTGGAACACCTCGGCGCATGGATATCAATCGTATTTCTTGCGGCGATCGGCGCAGGCAATCTTGCCGCTGTGCGGCGTACGCCGCACGACAAAGTGGTACGCGGCATGGGCCTGCGCGCGCACGGCCTTGCTCACATTGCACGCTTCGCACGTTTTGCGCGCACCGATCACCCAATGGTGATTGCGTCGGTCGGCGCACTGTTTGCGCTCTCCATCGACACCTGGAGTCAGGCGGCGCTGTTTTCGCTGGCCGGACAACAAATGGCAGGCTGGACGTTTTCCGTCATGCTCGGCGTGGTATTCACCATGGGCATGATGGCCGCCGATGGCGTCAACGGCTGGTGGGTCGCGCACCTGTTGGCCAAGGCAGATCGCCGCGCACGGGTGGCCTCGCGCGTGATGAGTCTTGTCATCGGCGTGCTGAGTATTGCTATTGCCGCGCTGGGTGTTGCGCGCTACTTCCACCCCGGCATCGGTGCAAATCTGGAATACGCCAGTGCTTACCTCAGCATCGCCATTGTCGCGCTGCTGCTGGCCAGTTTTGCGGTAGCCGTGCGCGTCACCGAACAGCGCGGCGCAGTGCAATGACCACGCCGGGCCGCGCGGCGCCCAAGGTATCTAAGGTACGTATGGCGCGCACCGTCGCAACACGCACCAGCCTGTCGTCAGTCAACAATGCGCTGCGTCTGCTCAAGGTGTTTTCGGACCAGGAATCCGAAATCGGCATCAGTGATCTCGCGCGGCGCGTGAGTCTGGCAAAAAGCACGGTGCATCGCCTCGCGTCCTCGTTGGTCGAACAAGGCATGCTCGAACAAACCGAAAAAGACGGCAAATACCGTCTCGGCCTCGCGCTGTTTGAATTGGGCGCGCTGGTACGCCGCAAGATGGATGTCACCACCGAGGCGCGCCCCTATTTAAAAGAACTGTCGGAACGCACCGGCGAAACCGTGCAACTTGCGGTGCTCGATCAAACGGCAGCACTGTATATCAACGTGATCGAAAGCCACCGCGCCTTGCGCATGAGCTATCGCGTCGGCACGCGCGCGCCGTTGCATTGCACGGCAGTCGGCAAGGTGTTGCTCGCGCACGCTGCCGCGCAAACCTTTGATGCGACCGTGACACTGGGACTGATCGCATTGACCGAAAACACGATTACCGCGCCCGCGAAACTTCGCCAGGAGCTAACGCTCATCGCGCAGCGCGGCTACGCGCTGGAGGACGAAGAAGCCGAAGCCGGACTCAGTGGCGTGGCGGCAGTGATACAGGATTTTTCGGGGTTGGCTATTGCCGCCATCGGTATTTCCGGCCCGACGCATCGCATGGCGAAAAAGGTGGTGTTAAGTTATGCGCGCGATCTGGTGCAGGTTGCCGGCGCGGTGTCGCAACGCCTGGGTTATCAGGCACCGCTGCTCTCGCGGCGCGCGTAGCACCCGATAAGCACCAGCACCCATAGCCCCGATGGCACAGCAACCCCCAACCGATAAGCCCGCCGGTCACTCCATGGCCGATCATCAGTACGGCTCGGACTACGAACATAGTCACGACGGTCTGAAGGCCGACCACGATCACGATAATTTCACCAACGATGGTTCGCTGGAAAATAATCCGATCTGGATCGCCGATCATGTCACGCTGGTCAGCGTGGGCATGGATATCGGCTCGTCGGGCACGCAGGTGGTGTTTTCCAAAATGAATCTGCGCCGCTTCGGCGAAGATTTATCCAGCCGCTATTACGTGGTATCGCGCGAGACGCTGTATCAATCGCCGGTGGCGCTGACACCCTATCGCAGCGAAGAACTGATCGACGACGCGGCGCTCGGCGAGATCATCGACGCCGCCTACGCGGCGGCGAAGCTGCACCCGGACGACATCGACACCGGCGTGGTTATCCTCACCGGCGAAGCGTTGCGACGCGAAAACGCTGCGGCCATCGGCGGCATTCTCGCTGAACAGGGCGGCGAATTTGTGTGCGCCACGGCGGGCCACCACATGGAGGCGACGCTCGCCGCGTACGGCTCCGGTGCGGCGCGCGCCTCACACGACTCCGGCAAACGCATCCTCAACATCGACATCGGCGGCGGCACCACCAAGCTCGCACTGGTGGATGGCGGCAAGGTGCTGGCCACTGCCGCCATTCATATCGGCGGGCGGCTGCAAGTGGTGGATGCTGAAAACCACATTACCCGGCTCGATCCGGCGGGCCAATACCATGCGCGTCAGGCGGGTTTTACCTGGGCGCGTGGCGATGCCGTCACCAGCGGGGAGATGGATCGCGTCGCCGAAGGCATGGCGGACACGCTGGTCACTGCACTGACCGCGCAACCCCTGCCGCATGACATCGAACATTTGTATCTCACCGAACCGCTGCGTGATTTCGGCAACATCGGCGGCATCATGTTCTCCGGCGGCGTGGGTGAATATGTGTATCAGCGCGAGGAACGCGATTTCGGCGACATGGGTCGCCGCCTGGGATTGGCGATGCGCCGCCGCGTGGATTCCGGCGCGTTGCCGTGGCCGCTACTACCTGCGGGTGAATGCATGCGCGCCACTGCGCTGGGGGCCTCTGAATACAGCGTGCAATTGAGCGGCAACACCACCTATATTTCCAGCCCCGGTGTGTTGCTGCCGCGACGCAACTTGCAAGTGCTGCAACCGGCATTCGAGTTTCAGGAACACATCGACGCCGATGCGCTGGCAAAAGCCATCCGCGACCATTTCGTTGCCTTCGACCGGGCTGAAGGCGAAGGCGAGGCCGCGCTTGCGTTTCGCTGGACGGGCGCACCCTCTTACGAACGCATTGCGGCGTTTGCCAATGGAATCGTGCGCGGCATGCCCAACACCATCACCAGCGGCGCACCGCTGTTTATCATGCTCGATGGCGATATCGCGCAAACGCTGGGCGCGATTCTGCGTGAAGAACTGGACATCACCAACGACATTCTGGTGATCGATTGCGTCACGCTACAGGATTTCGACTACATCGATCTGGGCCGCGTGCGCCTACCCTCGCAAACCGTGCCGGTGACGATCAAGTCACTGGTGTTCAGCGAAGACCCGCGTGCGCCGGATGGCCGCCAGCATCTGGAACAGGTGCCCACCTCCTACAAGGCGGTGCAGGCACATAGTCACTCCCATGGTCACTCACACTCGCACATGGGCTCGCATGGACATACACATGCCCACGGGTCGCTTCACCACCATCATCACGGCCACTCGCACTCCCACGACCACGAACCCGACAGCGGCACACCCGGTTTCTGGCAGCGCTTCGATCCCAAGTGGCTAATCTTCGGCGCGTGCGTGGCGGTGGTGGCGTGGCTCGCGCTGGTGCCGCTGGGTTTTTTGATCTGGCAGAGTTTTTTCTCGCCGCAAACGGCGGATGTGCCCGCGAAATTCACGTTCGATAATTTTAAAGTCGCCTATTCAAGTATCGAGACGCTGCATCTGTTCATCAATTCCGTGCAATTCGCCTCGGGCACGGCGTTGCTTGCCTTTCTGCTGGGCACTTTTCTCGCGTGGGTCAACGAACGCACCAACACGCCGTTCAAGTCACTGTTCTTCGGGCTGTCGATTATCCCGCTCATCATCCCCAGCATTCTGTTCACGGTATCGTGGATACTGCTGGCCAGCCCCAAGATCGGCATCCTCAACCACGTGCTGCAAGGCTGGCTCGGCACCGACCATGTGTTTTTCAACATTTACTCGATGGCGGGCATGATCTGGGTGGACGGTCTGCACTATTCACCGGTGGCGTTTCTGCTGATGACCGCAGCGTTTCGTTCGATGGATCCGTCGCTCGAAGAATCCGCGCTGATGAGCGGCGCCTCGGTGATGCAGATCGCGTACCGCATTACGCTGAAGCTCGCGTGGCCCGCCGCTCTGGCGTCGCTGCTGATCCTCTTCGTGCGCGCCATCGAATCGTTTGAAGTGCCCGCACTGCTGGGGTTGCCGGTCGGCATCCACGTCTACACCTCGGCAATCTTCGAGGCGATACGCCAGTACCCGAGCAAGGTGGGACTGGCTGCCGCCTATGGCATCACCCTGCTGGTGATCGCCGGGCTGGGGCTGTATTTCCAGTCGCGGCTGTCCGGCGAAGGCAGCCGCTATTCGACGGTCACCGGCAAGGGATTCCGGCCGCGCGCCATTGATCTCGGTCGCTGGCGTTATCTCACCGCTACGATCTTTATCGGGTATCTGCTGCTGGTGGTGGTGCTGCCGTTTCTGGTACTGGTGTGGTCGTCGCTGCACAAGTATTACAGCGTGCCGTCGATGGCGGCGCTGAAAACCCTCACACTAGAACCGTACCGCCGCGTGTTCGATTTCCCCGCGCTCGGCGGCGCGGTATGGAACAGCCTCGTTCTGTCACTCGGCGCGGCGACGCTCATCATGCTGCTGACTTCAGTTATCTGCTGGATCGTGGTGAAAAGCAAAATGCCCGGCCGCATCTGGCTGGACAACCTCGCTTCGCTGCCGCTGGTATTCCCCGGACTGGTGCTGGGCCTGTCGATCATGATTTTTTATCTGTACGTCGATATCGGCGTCTATGGCACGTTCTGGATCATGTTCATCGCCTATGTCACGCGCTTCATGCCGTATGGCCTGCGCTATAACATGACCTCGATGCTGCAAATCCACAAAGAGCTGGAGGAATCCGCCGCCATGAGCGGCGCAGGCTGGGGCGCCACCTTCCGCCGCATTGTGCTGCCATTGCTGAAACCGGGCCTTATTGCCGGCTGGATTTACGTGGTAATTGTGTCGATACGCGAGCTGTCGAGTTCCATTCTGCTTTACAGTCCGGGCAAGGAAGTCATATCCATTGTCATCTGGGAATTCTGGCAGAACGGCCAGTACGTTGAATTGTCGGCGCTGGGCGTGATGATGATTGTCTCCCTGTTCTGCTTTGTGATGCTGGCGCAGTATCTGGGCAAAAAAATGGGCATCAAGGAAGCATAGCCATGGGGAGAAAACCAGCGTGCTGAGTGTCAAAGGCCTTTACACCGAATATCCAACCGACCGCGGCCAGACCGTGAAGGCGGCGCAGGATGTCGCCTTCGAGGTGCCCGAGGGCAAGCTCTTCACGCTGCTGGGCCCCAGCGGCTGCGGCAAGACCACCACGCTGCGCTCCATCGCGGGTCTTGAGCGGCCGGTGTCGGGCGAGATCAGCATCGGCGGCCACGCGGTGTATTCGTCATCAAACAATGTGTTTGTCGCGCCGAACAAACGAAATTTCGGCATGGTGTTTCAAAGCTATGCCATCTGGCCGCACATGAACGTATTTCAGAATGCCGCGTTCCCGCTCGAAGTGCGCGCCAAGCGGCCAGGCGAAAAAGAAATCCGCGACAAGGTAATGCGCGTGCTCGCCGCCGTCGGGCTCGAAGAACTCGCCGGGCGTGACGCCACGCGCCTGTCGGGCGGCCAGCAGCAACGCCTGGCACTCGCGCGCGCCATTGCGATGGAGCCGAAGTTACTGTTGTTGGACGAGCCGCTGTCCAATCTGGATGCCAAGCTGCGCGAGAAAATGCGCTTTGAATTGAAGCGCCTGCAAAACGAATTCAAACTCACCACCGTCTACGTCACGCACGATCAAAGCGAAGCGCTGGCGCTGTCGCACCAGATCGCGGTGATGAACGAAGGGCGCATCGTGCAGATCGGCAGCCCGCGCGATATTTATGAGCGTCCGCGCGATCCTTTCGTTGCGGATTTTGTCGGCACCAGCAATTTCATCGATGCCACGGCGCGCGGAGCGCAGGGCGAACCCGGCGGCTACCGTGTAAGCACTGCACTCGGTGAACTCGATGTGCGCTCGGTAGATACACTGACATCCGGTGATAAAGCCGTGATCGCGATCCGGCCCGAAGACGTTACGCTACACGAGCAGCCGCCGGCTGGCGGAAGCAACGCGTGTCATGGGAAAGTGGAAGCGCAGGTGTTCCTCGGCGAATGCATGGATTTCCAGGTGCGCGTGGGCGAAACGCTATTGCTCGCGCGTGCGCATCCGTCGCTGCGCACGCCGGTGGGCGGCACGGTGCATATCACCATGAACCCCGAAAAATGCGTGGCCATCCCCAATACGGCGAATGCATAAATATCGTCTATAATCAATTACTTAATATATTATACCTCAAACAGAAACGGAGACTGAACATGGCCAAGGACGCAATGGTATCGGACGAAATGGCGAAAAAATTCGCCACCGAAAAAGAAACCCCCTACACCCGCTGGGTGAAAAGCGAGGGGCTGGACATCATCCCCGCGCACTACGTGCCCAATCTGCACACCGTCGAATTAAAGCCGTGGGCGCGGCGCGAGGCGCGCGCGGTGTATCTGAATCACGAAGCGTCGCGCACCTCCAACGATTGTTATGTGTGCGAGATTCCTGCCGGCGGCAAGCTGCCGCCGCATCGCCAGTTGTTCGAAGAAATGATTTTGATACTCGACGGGCGCGGCTCGACGACCGTGTGGAACGACGCGGGCAAGCGCATCACCTTCGAGTGGAAAGCGGGTGCGCTGTTTGCGATTCCGCTCAACACCTGGCACCAGCATTTCAACGGTTCGGGCAAAGAACCGGCGCGTTACGTGGCGGTAACCAACGGCCCGTCGGTTATCAACATGTATGAAGAAACAGAATTTTTGTTCAATACCCAACACGATTTCAAAAACCGTTTTGCCGGCGAGCCGGATTACTTCAGCAACAAGGGCGAACAAAAAGGCCTGTTGCTGGAAACCAATTTTGTCGCCGACGCGGTGAACCTGCCGTTAATCAGCGCCAAGGAGCGCGGCGCGGGCGGCGGGCATATCCGTTTCAATATGGCCAAGGGTTCGATGAACAGCCACATGTCGCAGTTTCCCATCGGCACCTACAAAAAAGCGCACTCCCACGGCCCCGGCGCGCATGTGATTATCCTCACTGGCGAGGGCTATTCGCTGATGTGGCCCGAAGGCGAAGAGCCGCGCCGCTACGAGTGGCAGGTCGGCACCATGATCGTGCCGCCCGCCGGTTGGCAACACCAGCATTTCAACACCGGCGCCACGCCGTCGCGTTACCTCGCGTTCAAGCACGAAGGCGTGGCGGTGCGCAACACACAGGGCGTACCCAAGGCCTGGATCAGCAAGCGCGTGGGCGGCGACCAGATCGATTACGCCGACGAAAAGCCGGTGATCCGGCAACTTTTTGCCGAGGCGCTGGCCCAACACGGCATGCAACCACGCATGGACGAGGCCTACCAGGCCGAGCTTGCCGACCTGCCGCCGAAGGCGGCGTAGCACAAGGCGCCGTGGAACCTCTATACTTTTATTCCTATACCCACAGTCCCTGCGGACTGGATACCACGTCGCGGCTAGCGGGTATAATCTCGACGTGTCGCCCCACCAGGGTTGTCGCGAATGCGTAAACATCAATCTCATATAGGATCCCTATGATAAATGAACATCACTTCGACAGTCTCATCCGCTGGCCCAAGGGCGAGCGCGCCGCCGTGTTCCTGACCTTTGATTTCCAGGGCGGAGAGGACGTCAAGCCCGACAAGAACG
>VFLF01000761.1 GCA_009885185.1 Nitrosomonadales bacterium
TACCGATTGTGCCGGAATCAATGCGGTATCGGCGGCTGCCGGGTTTTGCCCTGACACAACGGCAGGTGCGAGTGGTGCCGGCATGTCGGGGGCGGGTTTTATTGCTGCTATCGGCGCGGGAGGTGGTTTGCGTATGAACAGGCTGGGGTGTGCGGCCTGCAGGTAGATGTAGATGCCGTAGCCGACCGCGAACAGTCCCGCCAGCGCGGCGGTGAACGGGACCGGATGCGCGCTGATCCACGCGCCGGTGCCGCCGCCCGCAAGCCGGGTGTTTAACACGACAGCGGCACGCGCTTGATCCGGGCTGCGGGGCGTGCCGCGCGCTGTAGTGCCCGGCGTTCCTGAAGCGCCCGGCCTGGCGCTGGTCGCCGGCATCACGGGTTCGGTTCGAGGCGCTACGGGTTCTATCGGCTCAAGCGTCAGACCCGAGGCGGGTGAGGTTACGGGTGTCGGCGCCGAGCTGGCGCCAACCGCCTTGGACGCGGGCGTTGGTGCAACGGATTTTTCGGGCGCTCTGTCGCGATCCTGCGCGGCCTTTTCCAAGGCCTTCATCAGCAGGCTCATTTTTGCGTGCCGCCCGCCTGCTGCGGTGTTTGCGTTTGTCCCGCCTGCGGCAGGAAGCGCTGGAAGAATTTCAGTTCATCGCTTTCCAGCGAGGGATTGCTGACCACGGTCGGTCGCAGGAAAATCACCAACTCGGTCTTGGTGGCATTCTCGTTGCGAAAGCGCAGCAGGTCGCCCGCTGCGCCAATCTGGTCGGCGCCGGGCACCTGCTCGCGATTGAATTTCACGTCGTCCTGCATCAGTCCGCCAAGTATCACGGTTTGTCCGCTGCCGACCTGCAACACGGACTCCATTTCACGTACCTGGATTTCCGGCACGCGGTTTTGGATGCCGACCAGATTGGGATTGGGGTCAATCACGAAACGGCTCACCCGCGAAATGGTCGGCCGTACGTTCAAAGACACCCGCCCGTCGTCAGCAATTTGTGGCGTAACCCCCATTACCATGCCAACAGCGACGGTTTTCGGCGTGGTGTTGGTGGTTCCGGGCGTTACCACCCCTTGGGATACGATGGCGGGCGTGGTCTGCACTTCAAAATAAACAATGTTGTCCACGACCTTCAGCAAAGCGGTCTGGTTGTTGAGTGCCATCAATTTGGGACTGGAGAGCACGCGCGTGTTGCCGAACTCCTGAAGCAGCTTAACGCTCGCGCTGATATTGCCGGCGTTTGAATCGGGATTGGCGTAACCCAACTGAAAAAAGTTTGCACCCGCTTGCGCCAGACCGGCGCCAAATCCACCCAGCAGGCGCTGGGTCAGCGTGATGCCGCCGCGCACGGCCAGCCGGCTCCAGTCGATGCCGCCTTGATACGTGTTCGACAGCGTTACCTCCACGATAGTGGCTTCGATCAGCACCTGACGTTGCGACGAATGGGTGATGCTGTCGATATGCTGCTGGATCAACTGGTGCTGGCGTTCGTTGCCGAGCACGCTGATGGTGCCGCTGGCGGCATTGACGATCACGTCGTCGCGACCGTCTCCCTGTTGCCCGGCGCTGCCCGCACCAAAGGCGGTGGTAAATAGCGTGGTCGCGCCTTGTCCCGCGCGCGCCACCACCTCGGCCTGCTGCATGCGCTCCTCGCGTGCGGCTTTTTGCGCTTCGGCGCGCGTGGCGCGATCTTCCGCGGTCTGGGTTTGTTGCCGCGTCGAACTCAGGATGGCGCGAATATTCTCCGCAAGCACTACCCAGAAATCATTCTTGGACGTGGTGCGAACCACGGTGCTGGACCCGCCGGTGGCGGCGCCGCTGCTCTGGCCGCTGCCCGTGGTAATTTCGCCGGAGACGCCGACGATCGAGGTGGTATCCCGCGCCATGTTGACGTACGGGATGCGGTAAGTCTTCATGTACGCGGTGTCGGGCGACACGATAATCGTGCTGCCCTCGATACGGTAGCGCAGGTTAACCTGCTTCGAGATGCGCTCCAGAATCGCCGGCAGTGTTTCATTGATGGCGTTCAGGCTGACCAATCCGCCGATGCCCGGATGCACGTCGATATTCTGTTTGGTGTCTCGCGACAGCGCCAGCAGCAATTCCTTCACCGGCACTTCGTTCACCACCACGCTGTAGGTTTGCGGCTTCACCGCCGGTTTGGGCGGCGGCACAAAGGTGCTGACGCGTGCCGGCGGCGGAATCTCGGGCACCGGCGCCGCTTGCGGCGCGGGTGCGGTGATGTGTCCTTCGGAGGGCGGTACCTTGGGCTGGAAATGGCCACAGCCTGCTGCTAGCAAGACGCAGGCCGCAATAGCCATCGTCATTGATGTACTGCAATGTCGGGGTGCTATCGGCGGATGCATCGGGGCAATGTTGGTACGTAGCGCCCCCGACTCTGCGTGCTTTGCGTCACATGACCGCATTTGTTCTCTCATTGGCGGCGTATCCAAGCGACTGAACATTTTCATCCGCACTTTTTTTGTTATTGCCTGCGGCCTGCCGACTCAGCACGTATGCTCTGCACTGTCCGGAGTACCGGCCGGTTCGATTTCAAATGTATCGGCAGCGAAATCAGCGCGCGTTCCGCTGCCGACCTATTGTCGTACGTGCCATGGAACACAGACAATAGCCCCTTTTGATCTGTGTTGCTACGATACACAAAAACATCATTGATATCAACGGATTTCCCGATGCTGTTCAGATAGTTTCTGAGGTCATCCTGGGAGACAGTGCTCAGTATTTGTATGGTCCAGGTGGTGTCCTGTTGACGGGCCAGCCAGGCGACGGTCGCGGTGAGACGCGCTTGCAGGATATCGGGCGGTTTTTCCTCTGGTGCTGACGATGATGTTGTGGGTGGCACGGGCGTGGCGATGGGATTGGCATCGACGGGCGCGGCCGGCGTGGTCGGCGCAACGGCGGGCGAGGATAGCCAGACAAGCCAGCTGTAACCTGCCGCGCCAATGGAGATGCCCGCGGCGACCGCCGCCGCCAGCCACCAGCCACGCGCGCCGCCTGCCGCCGTCAGTGGCGTCTGGCTGAATTCACTGTCTTTCAGCGCGGCCTTGATATGCCGCGTCCTGATGGTGTGGGTGTTTTCCGCAAATGCCGCGAGCAGCGCCTTGTCCGCGATGAGGTTGATGCGCCGGGTGAGCCCGCCCGACGCGCGCGTGATCATTTTGACGACATTGTCCGCGAACAAGTCGGGACCGTGATAACCCGCCGCGCGCAGGCGGAACATTAAATACTCGCGCACTTCGTTCACCGTCAACGGCGTCAATCCGAAGCTGTGGGTAATGCGCTCGCGCAGTTGACGGATATTCGGCTGGCGCAAATTGTCGTCGAGCTCGGGCTGGCCGAACAGCACGATTTGCAACAGCTTGTCGTTCTTGGTTTCGAGGTTGGACAGCAGACGCATCTCTTCCAGCGTCGCCAGCGGCATGCCTTGCGATTCTTCGACAAAAATCACCACACGCTTGCCGTCGGCGTAGCGCTTGAGCAGATAATCGTGCAGCGCCTGCATCACTTCAAGGCGTGTCGCCTTGTGGTCGATAGCCAGATGCAGCTCGAACGCGATAGCGTGCAGGATTTCTTCCGGCGATACACTGGGATTGGCGAGATACACGGTTTCGACATGCGCCGGCACGCGTTGCATCAGCATGTTACACAACATGGTTTTGCCGCTGCCGACTTCACCGCTGACTTTGATGATGCCCTCGCCGTGGGTGACGGCGTAGATCAGCGCTTCGAGTATCGGCCCGCGATTGCCGCCGCCAAAGAAAAAATCGGTGTTCGGGGTGATCTTGAAGGGTGCCTGACTCAGGCCGAAATGATCGTAATACATTGTTTTTATTGATTATTTATTAACATTGTCATCGCCGGTTGCAGTGTGATTCTGCACGCGGCTGTAGAGCGTCGTGCGATTCACGCCGAGCATCTTCGCGGCGCGGGTCAGATTGCCGTGCGTGAGGTTCATGGCGGCCTCGACGTAGCTGCGTTCCAGCCGCGCCAGCGCTTCGTCCAGGCTAAAACCGCGTTCGGTTTGCAACTGCCGTTTCGCCGCCTCGATCAATGCCAGCGGATCCGCAGGCGCCGTGATGCCGGGCGCGGGCGACTCCAGGCTTTCGGTGTCCAGCTCGGCGCGAAGTTGTGCGGCCTCCACGCGTTGCCCCGCGTACTTGGTGGTCAGGCGGATCGCGATATTGCGTAACTCGCGCACATTGCCGGGAAAGCTGTATTCCAGCCACTCGGTGAGCGCCTGACCGTCCAGTTCAAACGGCGCGGCCGCCGATTGCCGTGCGTAGAACTGGCGAAAGTGATCGAGCAGCAACACGCGGTCCTCGCCCAAGTCGCGCAGCGGCGGCACATCGATGGCGAACACCGACAGGCGGTGATACAGGTCGGCGCGAAAACGACCGCCGCGCACTTCCTGCCGCAGATCGCGATTGGTGGCGGTGACCACACGCGCATTGGAGGTGCGGCTTTGCGTTTCGCCCACGCGCTGAAATTCCCCGTTTTCCAGCACGCGCAACAGCTTCGCCTGCAATTCGAGCGGCAGCTCGCCGATTTCATCCAGAAACAACGTGGAGTCGCGCGCATCCTCAAAATAACCGGCGCGCGAGGTGGTGGCGCCGGTAAACGCCCCTTTGGCGTAGCCGAACAGCGTGGGTTCCACCAGCGTCGGCGAAATGGCCGCGCAATTGAGCGCATAAAACGTGTGTGCCGCACGCGGGCTGGTATCGTGCAGCGCGCGCGCGATCAACTCCTTGCCGCTGCCGGACTCACCCTGCACCAGCACCGGAAACGGCGAGGCGGCAAACTGCGCAATCTGCTGTCGCAATTTTTCGATGGGCATGCTCTTGCCCATCAGGCTCACGCCGGGAGCCGCGCCCTTTTCCGCGTTGCTGACTTTCAGCGCCTGCAACAACAGTTGCTTGAGCGCGGCAGGATCGGCGGGTTTTGCCACAAAATCGATGGCACCCAGCGTGCGCGCGTGGCGCGCGTTGGCTTCGTCGCTTTGCCCGGAGAGTACGATGATTTTCATCTCGGGAGCGTACGCCACCAGTTCCGCGATCAGCCGGAAACCCTCGTCGGGTCGGTGCGGCGACGGCGGCAGACCCAGGTCGACCAGCGCCAGTTGCGGCGGCTGATCCAGCTGGCGCAGCAGGCTGCGCGCCTGTTCGCGCGAATCGGCGACGCAAACACTGAAATCGCGGCTTAACACGAAGTTAAGCGTATCGGTGATCAGCGGATCGTCGTCAACGATCAGCAGGTCGGGTTTGTGCGGGGCGGCGGGAGTGGTCATGAGGGAAGAGTCATTGTGCCAGAGTCGCGCGGGGCGCGGGTACACGAGAGGAGGATGAAGGTGCAGGGAGCATCAAGCCACCAGCGCCATAAACGCCTGTTCGATGTCGCCGGCGTTTTGTGATCGGATCAGTTCGGCGGGCGTGCCGCAAAAGCGCAACCTGCCACCATCGATCACCGCCACGCGCTCGCAGATTTCCTCGACATCGGCCAGCGCGTGCGAGGTGAAAAATATGGTTTTACCCTCGCCGCGCAGGGCTTTCAGCTTGCGCTTGAGCAAAATGCGCGCGCGCGGGTCAAGGCCGCTGGTCGGCTCGTCCAGCACATACAGGTCCTTGCGCGACAACAGGCAGGCGGCCAGCCCCAGCTTTTGATTCATGCCTTTGGAGTAGGTGCGCACTGGCTTGGCCAAGACAGCCGGATCAAGATCCAGTTCGGCCAGCAGCGTTTCGGCGGCTGTTTGTTCATAGGCCACGCGGTGCATGTTCGCCATATACTCCAGAAAGTCCCGCCCGGTGAGATAGTAGGGCGGATTAAACCGTTCCGGCAGATAGGCGAGTCGTGCGCGTGCAAGGGTTTGATGGTGCGGCACGCCAAATACTTCAATCACGCCGGTATCGGCTTCGCAAAAGTCGAGCAGGCACTTGATCAGCGTGGTTTTGCCCGCGCCATTGGCGCCAACAAGGCCAAAGCATTCGCCGGCGTCGACGGTCAGCGTAAAATCGCGCAGAGCGCCGGCTTTGGCGTAGCTTTTGCCGACGCCATCGAATCGCAGTGCGGCCGCACTCAATTGGGCTCCGCTGGGTTGGGTGTTTTCGGGCATCACCAATTTTGGCATAAAGATTGTTGACAATGCGGTGCGTCAGATTGTGAATAGCCGGACGAGTCGATAGAATCGCACACTTCATCGACATCCCATAGAGTCCGCTTGCGGTGTATTGGCTGTGTTAGATAATAATCTCATAGAAATCAAGGACGTAAGCTACGCATACGGTACGCGCCCGATTTTGACTGGGATCAATATGTCGATCCGGCGCGGCAGCACGGTCGCCATCATGGGCATCAGCGGTTCGGGCAAGACCACGCTGTTGCGGTTGATGGCCGGCGTGATGAAGGCCAAGCATGGCGAAGTATGGGTCGGCGGCCAGTTGGTCAATAATCTGGATCAGGCGGGCATTTACAAAATGCGCCGGCGGCTCGGCATGATGTTTCAGTTCGGCGCGCTGTTCACCGATTTGTCGGTGTTCGACAACGTGGCGTTCCAGATGCGCGAACACACGGACCTGTCCGAGGCGATGATTCGTGACCTGGTGCTGATGAAACTGCACGCGGTGGGCTTGCGCGGCGCGCACAAGATGATGCCTTCCGAACTGTCGGGCGGCATGTCGCGGCGCGTGGCGCTGGCGCGCGCGATTGCGCTGGATCCCATGCTGATGCTTTACGACGAACCGTTTACCGGGCTTGATCCGATCGCGATGGGTATTATCAGCAACCTCATCAAGGAATTGAATGCCGCGCTTGGCGCGACATCGATCGTGGTGACACACGACGTGCATGAGGCGATGGAGGTGGTGGACTACGTGTACTATCTGTCCGACGGTAAAATGGTGGCGCACGGCACGCCGGACGAGATACGCAATTCGACTGACCCGCTGGTGCGCCAGTTTGTGTATGGCGAGTTCGACGGGCCGGTGGCGTATCAATACCCCAGCCGCACGCTGGTGGATGACATGAGACTGAGCGCGTAAATGAGTACAAAAATAAGCGCGTAGACTTTCAAAGAACAGACATGGCCGCACACACGGGATTTTCGATACGCAGAATCGGCGCCGCCAGCATCGACGGCGTGCTGCGCCTGGGCTACGCGTCGCGCTTTCTGGCGCGCACGGTGATGAGTTCCGGCACCAGCTTTGCCCGCCCGCGGCTGGTGATCCGCGAGTTGTATTTCACCGGCGTGCTGTCGCTGATTATTATCATCGTGTCGGGGCTGTTCGTCGGCATGGTGCTGGGTTTTCAGGGTTATCACACGCTGCAAACCTACGGCTCGGAATCCGCGCTGGGCGTGCTGGTGGCGCTGTCGCTGGTGCGCGAACTGGGGCCGGTGGTTTCCGCGCTGCTCTTCGCCAGCCGCGCCGGTTCCGCGATGACCGCGGAGATTGGCTTGATGAAAGCCACCGAGCAGTTGTCGGCGATGGAAATGATGGCGGTGGATCCGATTTCGCGCGTGGTGGCGCCGCGCTTCTGGGCGGGCGTGATTTCAATGCCGCTGCTGGCGGCGATGTTCAGCGCGATGGGCGTGTTCGGCGGTTATCTGGTCGGCGTGGTGCTGATCGGCGTGGACGAAGGATCGTTCTGGTCGCAGATGCAAAGCGCGGTGGATTTTCGCGAAGACATCATGAACGGCGTCATCAAAAGCGTGGTGTTTGGCCTCGCGGTGACGTGGATTTCGCTGTTCGAGGGCTACGACGCGCCGCCGACCGCCGAAGGCGTGTCGGGCGCGACCACGCGCACCGTGGTCACGTCTTCGCTGGCGATTCTGGCATTGGATTTCTTGTTAACGGCATTCATGTTCCGGGGGGTATGATGGAGCGATCCACACTCGATCTTTGGGTAGGGCTTTTTGTGGTAGCGGGTATCGGCGCGCTGATGGTGTTGGCGATGAAAGTCGGCAACATGAGCGGCGTCAGCGCCGGCGACTCCTATGCGCTGACGGCCAATTTTGAAAATATCGGCGGCTTAAAGCCGCGTGCGCCAATCAAGAGCGCGGGGGTGGTGGTGGGGCGCGTTTCCGACATTCGTTTCGATAACGAAAAATTCGTCGCCACGGTGTCGATGAATA
>VFLF01000879.1 GCA_009885185.1 Nitrosomonadales bacterium
CCGGCCAGCGCAATATCGCCCTGAAATCGTCGCTGCGGCGTATGACCATGACGCCGTTGGCGCCGACGTCGAGCAACTGAAACAATTTCTGGAAGTGCTCAAGTTCGAGCAAGGCGTAGACGATGCCGCGAAAGGCGCCTTGTCCATCCCGCAACGCCCTGGCGATCGCCACACTTTGCCGGCCCGTGGTGCGGGCGGTGATCACCTCGGAATACGCCAGTATGGTCTGTGGGTTGTCACGCACCGCGCGGAAGTAACTGCGGTCGACGATCTGAACGCGGGGTGTGTTTGCACTGTTCGAGGTGTAAAGAATATTGCCGCTGGCATCAGCAACCCGTATGCCGGCCAGTTCTGCGAAATTAATAATTTTCAAATCCAGCGCGGCATCCAGTTCGCGGGCGTAACGTGGCACAGCCTGCTGCTCAAGAGCCTCGAGGGGAATTTCACGCGACAGCGTCTGCAAGGCGGCGTCTGCATGGCGCAACGTCGCATCGAGCCGTGCCTCGGTGATGGCAGCGTAGTTGAAGGTCGTGATTTCCGCGCCGCGCAGTGCCTCCTTGTAGCTCAACCAGCGTAGATAGCCCAGCAGCGCCATCGCCGCGAGTGCAGCGGCGAAAAGCAACGCAAAGACGCGCGCGCGATGATTACTCGGGGAGGGAGGACGAGGCATTATTTCGTGACGGTGGCGCGCCGGGAGGCGCAAGTATTGGCTCAAATAACGCAATTTTGCGCTTGGAAACAGTCTATCGTGGGGGTTATTGACCGTCAATTTCAGAAGCCGCAGCAAGCACTTAGCGCTTTGCATGGTGGACTTCGGCCGCGTACCCGCCTGTTTACACGCCTCTTAATTCCCCCTTGCGTACGGAGAGACGAGATGTCCTTTTTTGTTGTTGGAAACTGCAGGCACTGACGCTTTGGAGAGGCGCGTGGCTAATTGCAATGAGATGGTTACTTCACGGCGAAATGCCCAGCTCCGTACACAGTTTCGCAACCGTTGCCTTGAGTGCGGCAACATCGTCTTCCAGTCTTGCCACATTGGCTTTCAAGGCGGCAATTTCGCCGACGGTAACGTCGCAGCCTATCGCTACCGATAGCACCGCGGACACTGGATCGACAGCGGGCGCGCCGGACAGCAAATGCGACCAGCGGTGTTCGCGGGAACCCGGTTTGCGCGGCAACTCGACCACAAGCGCAGCAGGCCGATCCCGCAATTCGTACAGAAAAGTTTCCAGGGATGAAATATCGCTGAATTTATGTATGCGCTCGCAGTTGATGCGCAGTTCGCCCGGCGTCTGCGGACCACGCAGCATCAACAGGGTAAGTATTGCCACCGACTGCGGCGGCAGTTGCAGCACGCGATTGACGTTGTGCTCGTAACGCGTCACGCGGTTGCCGCTGCCCTCCATCACCAGCGACAGGCGCTTGAGCGCATCGATGGCGGCCTGCACCTCGTCTTCGCTCGCGTTCATCACCGGATCGCGGCTGGTTTTTTGATTGCAGCCCGCCACCAGCGAATTCAGCGACAACGGATAGGTATCCGGCACGGTGTGCTGTTTTTCCACCAGCACGCCGAGGACGCGGGTTTCGAGCAGGGATAACGCGGGCAGCGGGTTCGATGACACGAGTATTTCGTAAGTATTTATTTTTATTACATTATTTTTGATTCAACCCAGGCACGCACGGAAGCCAGCGCTTGTGGCAAATGCGTCGGATCGGTTCCGCCCGCCTGCGCCATATCGGGCCTGCCGCCGCCTTTGCCGCCGACCTGCTGCGCGACATGGTTGACCAGTTCACCGGCTTTGAGTTTGCTGGTGAGATCGGCGGTGACACCGGCAATCAACGTCACTTTGCCGCCCTCGACCGCCGCCAGCACGATGGCGGCAGATTTGAGTTTGTCTTTTAATTTGTCCAGCGACTCGCGCAAGCCCTTGCTGTCGGCGCCGTCCATCAGCGCGGCGATGACCTTCACGCCTTTCACATCGACCGCCTGGCCGGCAAGATCGTCACCCTGCGATGACGCCAGTTTGGATTTCAGCCGCGCGAGTTCTTTTTCAAGATTGCGCACGGTGTCGAGCATCTGCGTGATCTTCTGCCCCACTTCGTGCGGGCCGGATTTCAATGCGGATGCCGCGGTGGACAGCGTGTCTTCCTGCTGCTGCACCCACGCCAGCGCGCCTTCGGCCGTCACCGCCTCGATGCGGCGCACGCCCGCCGCGATGCCGGTTTCGCCCACCACTTTGAAAAAGCCGATGTCGCCGGTGCGTGTCACGTGCGTGCCGCCGCATAACTCGCGTGAAGAACCGATGTCGAGCACGCGCACTTCGTCGCCGTACTTCTCGCCGAACAACGCCATCGCGCCGACTTTCGCGGCATCGTCGAATTTCATCACCCGCGCCGAGGTGGCAGCATTGGCCAGCACTTCGGCGTTGACCATCGCTTCGACCGTGCGGATTTGCTCATCCGTCATTGGCTCATTGTGCGAAAAGTCAAAGCGGGTTTTACCCGGATCGACCAGCGAGCCTTTCTGCGCCACGTGCGCGCCCAGCACCTCGCGCAAGGCCTTGTGCATCAGGTGCGTGGCCGAGTGATTGCGCATGATGCGCGCGCGCCGCACGGTATCGACTTTCGCCGCGACCTTGTCGCCCACCGCCAGCGCGCCCGCCGTCAGCTTGCCGTGATGGCCGAATACATCGGGCTGAATTTTCAGCGTGTCGTTGACGACAAACGTGCCTTTCGCCGCGTCGAGTTCACCCGCGTCGCCCACCTGACCGCCGGACTCGGCATAAAACGGCGTGCGATCCAGCACCACGATGCCCGCTTCGCCGCCGGCGATTGACGGCACGGACGTGCCCTCGCGATAAATCGCCACCACCTGCGCGTCGGCCACATCCAGCGTGTCGTAACCCTTGAACACGGTTTTCGCTCCGGAATATTCGACCGCCGCGCCCATCTGAAACTTTGATGCGGCGCGCGCGGTTTCGCGCTGGCGCTGCATCGCCGCTTCGTAGCCCGCGTAATCCACGCGCACATTGCGTTCGCGCGCGATATCCGCGGTCAAGTCCACCGGGAATCCAAAGGTGTCGTACAACTGAAACACTGTGTCGCCGTCGAGCATGTGATCTTCGCGCGTTAACGCAATCTCCAGCACCTTCATGCCGTTTTCAAGCGTTTCGGCGAAACGTTCTTCCTCTTGCTTCAACACACCCGCGACGCGCGCGCTGACCGCCGCCAGTTCGGGATAGGCCTCGCCCATCGCCTTGACCAAATCGGCGACGATGTTATGGAAGAACGGTTTTTTCTGTCCCAGTTGATAGCCGTGGCGAATCGCACGGCGGATGATACGGCGCAGCACATAGCCGCGACCTTCGTTGCCGGGAATCACGCCGTCAACGATCATGAACGCGGTAGCGCGGATGTGATCGGCGATGACTTTGAGCGAGTTGTTCGCAAGATCCGGAGCGCCGCTCACTGTGGTGCATTCGCGCGCGGCGGCTTTAATCAGCGCCTGAAACAGATCAATCTCGTAATTGGAATGCACGTGCTGCATCACGGCGGCGATGCGCTCCAGCCCCATGCCGGTATCCACCGACGGCTTAGGCAGCGGATGCAGCGTACCTTTGTCGTCACGGTTGAACTGCATGAACACGAGGTTCCAGATTTCGATGTAGCGGTCGCCATCGGCATCCGCCGA
>VFLF01000151.1 GCA_009885185.1 Nitrosomonadales bacterium
CGGACGGCTGGAACTTGCTGGCGCAGGAATATCGCGTATCGGGTGATCCGCAGCGCGCGATTGCGACCGTGGATAACGCGTTGCTGGTATTGCGCGATTCACCGGCGACGCTGATGATTCTGGGTGACGCCAACAGCGATTTGCAGCGCTTTGAGCCGGCGATGCGCGCATACCGGCAGGCGCTCGATCTGAACGGCGGATTGATGCCCGCGTGGGCGGGGCTGGCGCGCAGTTACATCAAACTGGGTCGCGCGCCGGAGGCGGAACGGATTGCAGTGTCTCTGGAAAAATCCAATCCGCCGCTGGCGGCGGCGATACGCGAGGAGATTGCCGGGACGGCGCGCCGCCCGTAGTGGGTAGCCGGCAGCGGGCGATCAGGTTTTTTTCAACGCCGGCGTCAGGTGCGGCGCCAGTTGTTTGACCATCTGACTGAACAGCGTGAGATTGCCGCCGATGATGTTGCCGGATGTCATGTGCTGATCGTTGCCCTGAAGATCGCCGACCACGCCGCCCGCTTCGGTGATGAGCAGCGAACCCGCGGCGATATCCCACGGCGCGAGGCCAATCTCCCAGAAGGTGTCGAGCCGCCCGGCGGCGACATAGGCCAGATCCAGCGCCGCGGAACCCGCGCGGCGCACGCCCGCGCTGTTTTGCATGATGTCGCGCAGCATCGCCATGTAGGCATCAAGGTGCTTGTGTTCCTTGAACGGAAAGCCGGTGCCGACCAGCGCGGTTTTCAATTGCAGTCGCTTGCTCACGCGCAGGCGCGAATCGTTCAGGTAGGCGCCCGCGCCGCGCGTGGCGGTGAACAAATCGTTGTTACCCGGATCGTACACCACCGCCTGCGTGATAACGCCCTTGTGCGACAGCGCGATCGACACCGCATACTGCGGAAAGCCGTGCAGGAAATTGGTGGTGCCGTCGAGCGGATCGATGATCCATTGATATTCAGATTTCGCGGCGGCGTTAGTCTCGCCGGACTCCTCTGCTAAAATCGAATGCTTCGGGTACGCTTCGCGCAGCGTGCGAATGATGATCTCTTCGGCGTCTTTATCCACCTCGGTGACGAAATCATTGGCGGCTTTTTCGCGCACGGCAACGATGTCGAGATTACGCGCGGCGCGATTAATCAGGCTGCCCGCGCTGCGGGCGGCCTTGATCGCGGTGTTGAGCATGGGATGCATGGCTTGAAGGCGGAAGGATGAAGGATGAATCGTAAAGGCGGGAGCGCGGCATTGTACGTGATATTGCCATGAGTGACGCGTTACAAAATATACGCATCGTGCTGTGTGACACGCGGCATCCGGGCAACATCGGCTCGGCTGCGCGCGCCATGAAAACCATGGGCTTGTCTCGGCTTTATCTGGTGAACCCGCATCAATTCCCCGATAAACAAGCCGACTGGATGGCGACCAATGCGGTCGATGTGCTGGAACGGGCGGTGGTGTGCGCGGATCTGGACGCAGCACTTTCCGGCGTGGTGATGGCCGCGTCCTGCACCGCGCGCAGCCGCGAAATCGCCGTGCCGGCCTTCACCGCGCGCGAAGCAACCGCGCGCCTGATCGAGGTGGCGCAGTCGCAACCGGTGGCGGTGGTGTTCGGCAGTGAAGTAGCCGGACTGACCACCGATCAGGTCAAGCGCTGCCAATTGATCGCCACCATTCCGGCGGATGCCGACTACAGCTCGCTGAATCTCGCGGCGGCGGTGCAGGTGCTCGCCTACGAACTGCGCCTGCACGCGTTGGGTGATGCGCTGGCGCCCGCGCCCCACAAGCCGCGCGAGCTCGCCACGCACGAGGAAATCGAACGCTTCTACGCGCATCTTGAAAAGGAACTGATGGCCTGCGGCTTTCTCAACCCGGCGCAGCCCAAGCGCTTCATGCAGCGCGTGCGGCGCATGTTCGGGCGCATGCAACTGGAGCACGATGAAGTCAAAATCCTGCGCGGCGTTGTGCGCACGCTGCGCGTACCCAAGAAACGCGGTGAGCGGGAATAGAGGGGATGTAATGTAATTACTTGTTTTAAATAGACTATTTGTCGTAACGCAATAGTCGATAAATTTAGTATACTACTGCGCCATTCACTCCGCTTTGTTTGCGCAACCCCATGTTTTCACGCATAAAAGAAGAAATTGCCGTGGTCTTTGAGCGCGACCCTGCCGCGCGCAATACGTGGGAGGTGATGACCTGCTACCCGGGTTTTCATGCGTTGCTGATGTATCGCATGGCGAACTGGTTCTGGAGAGCAGGAGCCAAATGGCTTGGCCGTTTTGTGTCGCATTGCGCGCGCTGGATGACGGGCATCGAAATTCATCCGGGTGCGACCATCGGGCGGCGATTTTTTATCGATCACGGCATGGGTGTGGTGATCGGCGAGACCGCCGAGATCGGTGACGATTGCACGCTGTATCACGGTGTCACGCTCGGCGGCACGTCGTGGAACAAGGGCAAGCGTCACCCGACGCTGGGCGAGGGCGTGGTGATCGGCGCAGGGGCGAAAGTACTGGGGCCTATAACGGTGGGTGCGCACGCCAAGATCGGATCGAACGCAGTGGTGGTGAAAGATGTTCCACCGAACGCAACCGCCATCGGCATACCCGCGCGCGTGGTCGAGTCGCAGGAATCCAATGGCAGATTCGCGGCCTACGCGGTGGGCCGCGACGAAAACGATCCGCTGGCGCGCACCATGAGCGAGATCATCAACCACGCTAACGACACCGATAAACGCCTCGATGAAATCCTCGCTGAATTGAAGCGGCTGGGCGAGCAATCTGCGGGCGGGAACTTGCCTAAGTCATAGTTGACTAATTCAGTCGGGATAGGTAAACTTGAGTGAATTACTCGGTCAATTGTTTTTTTATAAGTATTTGTTTTTAAACGATATTTTATAGGTGTCCTATGCGACTCACGACCAAGGGACGATTTGCGGTAACAGCGATGGTGGACTTGGGGCTACGCCACGGTGGCGGCCCGGTGACGCTGTCGGACATCAGCGCGCGGCAGAAAATCTCGCTGTCGTACCTGGAGCAATTGTTCGGCAAACTGCGCCGCAAGCAGATTGTGGAAAGCGTGCGCGGGCCGGGGGGCGGTTATTTTCTCGGTAAGGACATGCGCGAGTTGTCGGTCGCCGAAATTATTCTCGCGGTGGATGAGCCCATAGACGCCACGCAATGCGGCGGCAAGGAAAACTGCCACGACGACAACAAGTGCATTACGCACGATCTGTGGGCGTCGCTGAATCAGCGGATTTTTGAATATCTCGGATCGACGACGCTGCAACAACTGGTCGACAGCCAGCGCGCCAAGGAATCCGGCGTGGTGACGATGCACGACATGCGACCGGGCGTAAGCAAGCGCGCGGCGGTGACGGTCTAGTTCGCCAGGCATTGCTGCGATGGGCTTCGTCTATTTCGACCACAACGCCACCACGCCGCTCGACGGGCGCGTGCTGGAGGCGATACTGCCGTTTCTGCGCGAGCAGTACGGCAATGCGTCGAGTCGGCACGATCTGGGCATTACTGCGCGCCGCGCCATCGACACCGCGCGCGAACAGGTTGCCACGCTGGTGAATGTGCGCCCGCCGCAGGTGGTGTTTACCTCCGGCGGCACCGAGGCGAACAATATGTTTATCAAAGGCGCAGCGGAGATTCTGAAACCGTCGCAAATCGCGGTGAGCGCGATTGAGCATCCGTGCGTGGCCAAACCCGCCGAGGCGCTGGCGCGTCGGGGCTGGAGTGTGCGCAAGCTCGCGGTCACGCGCGACGGCGTGGTCGATTTGAAGGATGTCGATGCGGCTTTGCAGACTAAAACCGGCATCGTTTCCGTGATGCTTGCCAATAACGAATCTGGCGTGATTCAGCCCGTGGTGGAAGTTGCCGAACGCGCGCGCGCCGCAAAGGCGTGGATGCACACCGACGCGGTGCAGGCGCTAGGCAAAATCGCCGTCGATTTCGAGGCGCTGAACGTGCATGCGATGACGCTCTCCGCGCACAAGATTTACGGGCCGAAAGGCGCCGGTGCGTTGATCGTGAATAAGCGTATCGAGCTTGCGCCGCTGATCGCGGGCGGCGGGCACGAGCATGGCATGCGTTCGGGCACGGAGAATGTGCCGGCGATCGTGGGTTTTGGCGCGGCAGCGGAATTGGCGGCCAGCCGTTTGAGCGAGCTTGCGCCGCGACTGGAAAAACTGCGCGCGCGGGTCGAGCAGGGCTTAACGCAGATGGGTGCGGTGCTATTTGGTGCGGCGTCAGCGCGCGTACCCAACACCAGCTACTTCGCGTTCAAGGGCATCGACGGCGAAACGCTGATTATCGAATTGGACAAGCTGGGTTTTGGCGTGGCGGCGGGCGCGGCGTGTTCGAGCGCGAACCCTGAGCCATCCGCAACCTTGCTGGCGATGGGTGTTGCGCCAGAAATCGCGCGTGGCGCGGTGCGCTTTTCGCTGGGTGCGGCGAATACGGCGAGCGAAGTGGATGATTTTTTGAAAGCGGTGAAACAGGTGGTGGCGCGGTTGAAAAATC
>VFLF01000302.1 GCA_009885185.1 Nitrosomonadales bacterium
AATCTCGCCCCTGCGGTCCAGCACAATAGTATAAGGCAAGACCCGCCGCTTGTTGCCCGCCTGACGGGATATCTCAACAGTGTCAAAAGTGCCGATCAAACTGGGATAGTTAATCGCGAATTTACGTGAAAATTCGGCTGTTTTATCAGCTTGATCGATGGAGATGCCGACAAATTGCAGACCTTTGGCACGATACTTTTCCTGCATTTTGACGAACATCGGGATCTCTTCGCGGCACGGCTCGCACCAGGTTGCCCAGAAATTGATTACGACCACCTTGCCGCGCCACTGACTCATCTGCTGCGACTTGCCCTCCAAGTCCGGCAATGCCATGGCGAATAGCGCATCGGAGGCACTGGGCTCGGATATCGCGGTATTGCGTGAGTTGCCCACCCACAGCCCCGCGCCGACAGCCGTCAGCGCGATGAGCAGGTAGAGCGCATACCTGAGAATCTTGTTTGACAAGAATTAGACGATCTTAAGAGGAAATAGGGGTGCTTTAAATAAAAATGGCGTTACATCAAAACTTCAGCACCTCATCCAGCACACCGGCGAACTTTTCCGCATTCTGAAAGCCTATAACACGTAATCCATTGATTTCTTTGCCATTTTTATCAAAGAAGATGATCCCCGGCGGGCCGAACAAGCGGAAGCGCTTGAGCAAGGCCTGATGTTCCGCGTTGTTGGCGGTCACGTCGGCCTGCACCTTGACCATGCCGGCCAGCCGTTGTTTGACCTGCTCGTCACTAAAAGTAAAGCGCTCCATTTCCTTGCACGAGACGCACCAGTCGGCATAAAAATCCAGCAACACCGGCTTACCCGCCGCCGCGCGGATCGCCGCGTCCAGTTCCGCGCCCGTCGAAACGCGCTTGAACGCTGGCGCATCGCCGCTGGCCGACGGTGCCGCCATGTCGCCTCCCGCCACCAACCCGGACAACGGCCGCAGGATATCTTTTGCACCCGAGAATGCGCCGACCATGAACGCCGCGCCCGCCAGCAAGGCGATGACACCGATTCCCTTGCCGAAACGCTGAAACCCATGCGCGTGCTGCGGCAGCGGATCGATCACCCGCAGATACACGGCGCAGACGTTCAGCAACGCTGCCCACGCCAGCATTTGCGCGGCCAGCGGAATCACCGGTGACACAAGATAAATCGCCATCGCCAGCAGCAGCACACCGAAAAAGCGCTTGACCGCATCCATCCATGGCCCGGCCTTGGGCAGCAATGCACCGGCCGACGCACCCACCGCCAGCAGCGGCACGCCCATGCCCAGCGCCATCGAAAACAAAGCCGCCCCGCCGAGCACGCCGTCGCGGCTTTGGCTGATATACAGCAACGCACCGGCCAGCGGCGCCGCCACGCACGGGCCGACGATCAGCGCCGACAGCACCCCCATCACGAACACGCCGCTGTATTTGCCGCCGGGCAGGCGGTTGGTGGTTTCCGCCAGCCGTGTTTGCAGGCTTGCCGGCAATTGCAGCTCGTACAGGCCAAACATCGCCATCGCCAGGATCACGAATATCAGGGCGAAGCTGCCCAATACCCACGGGTTTTGCAGCGCCGCCGACAGCATCGCCCCCGACAGCCCGGCGGCCACACCCGCGACGGCATAGGTGATCGCCATGCCCAGCACGTACGCCGCCGACAGCATGAAGCCGTGCATGCGTGTCACGTGTTGCCCGCGTCCGACGATCATGCCCGACAAAATCGGGATCATCGGCAGCGCGCACGGGGTCAGCGACAGCAGCAGCCCGAAACCAAAAAAACTCACGATCAGCAGCCAGAACTCGCCGTGGAACAATGCGGCAATACGCGAGTCTTCGGCGGTGGACGGCGCTGCCTTGGCGTCGCCCTGACCCATGATGCGCGACAGCGGATCGCCGCCGCTGACGCCGCCCGCCGCCGCTGCGACGCCGGTGCCAGCCGTCATCGACAATTGTATTTTGCTGTCCATCGGCACGTAGCACACGCCGACATCGGCGCATCCTTGCGAGGTGACGGTGAGCATGATTTTTCCATCGGCGGTGGATTCCACCGGCACGATGATTTTCAATTCGCCACGATGGGTCTGCACCTCGCCGAAGAACTCGTCTTTCTTCAGCGTGCCCTGCGGGATTTGCGCCGCGCCGATTCTCGCACCCACCGGCTCCGCGACAAACGCAAAACGCTCGCGATACAGGTAATAACCCTCGGCGATCTGATAACGCACTTCAATGGTCGACGCATCCACCACGCGCGCCGAAAAGCGGAAGGCCTTTTCGGGTTCAAGCAGATCCTTCTGCGCCGCGGACGCCATCGCGCCCATTGTGGCGAAGCACAAAAAACACAATAAAAACAAATACTTATGAATGTTAAGGATAATTCGCATCACGCGCTATGTGTCGCCCTGTTGACCTCGCCCGCCACCCATTGCAGGTAGCCGGGCAAACCTTGCGCCACTGGGACTGCAATGATTTCCGGAAGTTCGTAAGGATGCAAGCGGCGAATCACCGCTTCCAGCGCCGCGTAGCGCGCGGCGGTGGTCTTGATCAGCAGCGGAATTTCCTCGGCGTTTTCAATCTTGCCCTGCCAGCGATACACCGACTGGCACGCGCCGAGAATATTGACGCACGCCGCGACTTGTTCGTCGATCAGCGCATGCGCGAGCCGCGTCGCCGCCTCCTGATCCGGCAGATTCGTCAACACCAACAGCACGTCGTCGGGCGCGCTCATCGGCTACCTGCCGCCCGCGCCAACGATGCCGCTATGCACGCTCGGATAGCGCAGCGTGAACCGCAGTTCGCGCTTGATGCGCTGATTGCTCAGCCGACGCGATTCGCTCATGAACGACAGCAGATTTGCCGGAATCATGTGCGCCGCGTCGCTGCGCGCGATGCGCGGCGGACGGGCGAGGCCATGCCGATCCGCCACCAGATCGAAGTAGTCGCCCATCTTCTGCGGCACATCATCCACCGCGTTGTAGGCGCGCCCCGGCGACGCATGATGCAGCGCCGCGATCACCAGCCGCGCCAGATCATCGGCATGCACGTGATTGACATAACTGTCGTCCTCGTCGCGCAGTGCCGGCGTGCCGCGCTCAAGCCGCGCCAGCGGCAAGCGATCCGCGGCATAAATGCCCGGCACGCGCAGTATCGACACCGGCACGCCTGAACGCGCACCCCATGCGCGCAGGCGGCGCTCGGCATCCACGCGCCGTTGCGCGCGCGCGGTTTGCGGCTGCGCGGGCCGCGTTTCAGGCACCACCTCGCCGCCGCAATCGCCATACACGCCGCTGGTGCTGATGTAGACAAAGTGCTGTGGTAGAGTGCCACGACTGACTTCACGCTTACCGATATTTTTTCCACCTCCGCCACCAACGCTACCTTTGCCGTTGCGCCCCAGGGCCGCGATCAGATGCGCAGTACGCGTATCGGTCATGCCCTGCGCCGGCGGCGGCGCAAGATGAACCACGTCATGAGCAATGCCCACGATGGCCGACAATGTGTGCGGCTTGTCCAGATCACCCAAAATCGGCGTCACGCCCAGCGCGCGCAGCTTTGCGCAGTGCGCCGCATCGCGCGTCAGCGCGTAAATGCGTCCATACACGCGACAACGCGCGCGCACCAGCGGAATCAGGCGCATGCCCACGTCGCCGCAACCGATAATCAGTAACCGTTTCATCGTCAACACATTTTACTCCATGCCCCGTCAGGTCACGATCAAACCCAGCAACCACCATTTCACCGTCAGCGGCGACGAAACCATACTCGACGGCGCGCTGCGTGAAGGATTTAACATCGCTTATGGATGCCGCAACGGCGCCTGCGGCAGTTGCAAAGGCAAACTGCTCGACGGCAGCGTCGATTACGGCAGTTACAACAACTCGGCCCTGCTCGACGCCGAAAAGAAAAACGGCTACGCCCTGTTTTGCCAAGCCACGCCCTTGACGGATGTGGTTATCGAATGCCGCGAAATCAGCGCCATCAAGGATATCCAGGTGCGCACGCTGCCATGCCGCGTGCAAAAACTCGAACGCGCAGCACCCGACGTGATGATGATCCACCTGCGTCTGCCCGCCAACGAACGGTTGCAATTTCTCGCCGGGCAATACATCGACATTCTCACCAAGAGCGGTCTGCGCCGCAGCCTGTCCATCGCCAACGCGCCGCACGACGACGACGTGCTGCAACTGCACCTGCGCAACTACGGCGGCCCGTTCAGCCAATACGTATTCAACACACTGAAAGAAAAAGACATCCTGCGCCTTGAAGGCCCGCTCGGCACATTCTTCCTGCGCGAAGACAGCGACAAACCGCTGATCCTGCTCGCCAGCGGCACCGGCTTCGCGCCGATCAAAGCTATCATTGAACACGTGATCCACAAAGAAATTCAGCGCCCGATGACGCTATATTGGGGCTGCCGCGTGCGCGCCGATTTATATCTGAATGATCTGGCTGAAAGCTGGGCGCGCGAACACGGCGTTAAATACGTTCCCGTACTGTCCGATGCTCTACCCGAAGATAATTGGACAGGTCGCACCGGCTTCGTGCATCGCGCGGTAATGGAAGATTTCCCGAATATGCGCGGCCATCAGGTCTACGCCTGCGGCGCACCCATCGTGATTGAATCGGCGTCGCGCGATTTCACCGGGCAATGCCAACTGCCGGCGGATGATTTTTTCAGTGATGCGTTTACGGCGGCGGCGCAGTAGCCAAATTCGCCGCCTCTACTGCGCCAGCACCCGCGCCAGTGCCAGCAACGCCTGATCGACGCCCTTGGTCTTGCCCGCAATCTCCGTCAGCGGCGTGGTGATAACGTCGCCGCCGCGCATGCCCACCAGCACACCGGATGCGCCGCGCGCGAGTTGATCGACTGCCGCCGCGCCCAGGCGTGTGGCGAGTATGCGGTCACCTGCGGTAGGCGCGCCGCCGCGCACCACATGGCCCAGCGTGGTGACTCGCATGCCGAAGCCCACTTCGGCGCGATGTTCGGCGGCGTATTGCACGATGGCATGCGCGCCGTGTTTGGCGCCTTCGGCCACCACCACCAGCGCGTGGGTCTTGC
>VFLF01000365.1 GCA_009885185.1 Nitrosomonadales bacterium
ACTAAAGCTCGACAGATTCGGCAATTGATCCGGCAACTCTTTCATGACTCACAGCATACGTCACGCTTACTTAAAGTACAATCATTTCTCTCACGCTAACCAGAGACGAATTTTCAACCCCAACCAGCCGGCAACAAAGTAAGTCAGCACCAGAAGAAATAATCGAAATATTGACCTTTCTCGGTACACGAACATCATGCACGCCTTTGTTGGCGCCGACTGAAAATTGACCCATTCGCACGCTTTGTGCCGACGCACCAATGACCACCTCTGCTACTCCGCAGAAGTGGCCAGTTGTTGTCTGCCGTCGGAAAATCTTGCATGGATCTTAAATGGCGGCTTTGAAGTTTAAGGCACGATCAAATCGGACACTGTCGGTTGGATCAGATACCGGCTTTCACACGTTAGCGCAAGCGATACACCGCTGCGTCTCCCTTACGCCTGCTCCGCCTTCGCCAGCAGCGCGCGCACCAACTCGATGCCTTCACGCGCCACCACATCCGGCGCGCGATTCCACTGCGCGGGGTTCGGCGCTTCGTAGCTCATATAGCCCTGATAGCTCAGCGCCATCAGCGTTTTAAAAATCTCCACGAATGGCGCGGCGCCCTTGCCCGGCGGCAGGCGGTCGACCGGCATGCGTGTATCCGACGGCGGCCCCGGCGGCGCGTCGCTGAATTGAAAGGTGATGATTTGATCTACCGGCACGTTTTTGAAACTCGTGCCGTTGCCGCCGCTGCAATGCAGATGGTACGTATCCAGCAGCAGGCCGCAGTTTTTCAGGTTCACCGCGTTGATGAGTTCCATGCCGTTTTCGAGCGTGCGGATCACCGGGTGGCGCGAATTGAATTCCAGCGCGAGCTTGAGGCCGTACTCGGCGGTAATCTCCGCGCAGGTTTTCAGATTGATTTTCGCCAGCGCCATGCCGCCCGGCGCGTTTTGCCCTGGCGACACCATGATCACATCGCATCCTAACGCGACGGCTTTTTCGCTGACGTAGCGCAGCGAGCCGAGCAAACGCTTTAACTCGTCGCCGCTCTCGAACAACACTCCGCTTTCAGTGCCGACCACCGCCACCTTGAGGTTGGCGTCGCGCACCAGTTTCAGCATCGCGTCCTCGCTCATGCCGGCCTTGCGCCCGCGCATGAAATCGACGTGGCGCAATTCGACGCCGCTGTAACCGGCCTCGCGCGCCACGCGCAGCGCATCGGCCAGCGGCGTGGTGTCCAGCGTCCAGGTGTGCAGGGCAATACGATTATGCAGAATGTTCAAGAGCGCCTCGTGTTATGTAAGTATTTGTTTTTAAACAACTTTTTATCTATGCGATTTTGCGCTTGGCATTGGCCGCAGGCACTTCGAGCAGGCGCATGAAGGCTCGCACAGACTTGATCGACTCAAATCCATCCAACTCTTTCGCTACCACCGCCACGCGCTCCGACGGCAGCACGCTGCTCGCGCAATCGACGAACTTGGCCTTGAGTTGCGCCGGCGGAATCGGATTGGCCGACGTGCGCCCCAGCGGACGCATCACGCGCGACGACAACACGCGACCATCCTTGAAGGTGATTTGCACCTCTGCCGCGAAACCGTTGCTCGGCTCGAACTGGCCCTCGCGATGCGGCGCGGCAAACACGCGCGCCAGCAGGCTTTGCGCCGCCGCTTCGCGCAGTGCGTCCGGCTCGAAATCGCGCAGCAGCACGCGACCATCAAGCAGCGCACGCGCCACGCAGTACTGCACGCTGAACTTGGCTTCGAGACCGGTTGTCGGTTGCGGGCGGTCGGTGTGCGCAAGGCGCGGCAACGCGGTCCACGAATCCACGCGCGCGATGTCATCGGCCTTGAACGGCCCGTGCTCGCGCACCAGATTCAACGCGGCTTCTATCGGCGAATGCGTGCTGTAGCAACACGGATAAAGTTTGTACGACGCGCCCGGCTCGACGATATCCAGCGGCTTGCCCCAGCTTTCCATCACACGCTCGGCGTGAAACTTGCCCGCGCCGTTGAACAGATTGAAATACCCCTGCTTGTGCGCAAACGCATCGGCATTCGCGGTAAAGCCCTTGCGCGCCAGCAGCGCCGCCATCAACCCGCCGCGCGCGCACTGCCCCACGTGCAACGATTTGGTCATGGTGCCGAAGTTGGCCTTGTTGCCGGCGGCGAGCGAGGTGCTCATCGCCAGCGCGGTTTCGGTTTGCTCCACGCTCAAATTCAGCAGCCGCGCACACGCCGCCGCCACCGCGAAAATGCCCACCGTGGAAGTCGGATGCCAGCCGGATTCGGTATGCAGCGGATGCACCGCGCGTCCGATCTGCGAACCGGCTTCGTAACCCGCCGTGTGCGCCACCAGCACGTCCGCGCCGCTGCAATCGAAGGCTTCTGCCGCCGCCAGCAGCGCCGGCACCATCACCGCCGACACATGCCCGCCCATGTTCGCGGCCGTGTTGTCGTAATCGAGCACATGCGCCGCCACGCCGTTGAGCAGCGCGGCATCCAGCGCGCTCGCGCGGCTCGCCGTGCCCAATACCAGGGCATCGCCGCCGGCGGCCGGCACGCCGATCACCTCCGTCAACAGCATGGGTGATTCTTCCGCCACCCCGGCCAGCGTGCAACCCAGCGTGTCCATCACCGCGACCTTGCTCCAGTCGATCGCCGCTTGCGGAAGATTGTCCGCGCGCATTGCTACGATGCGTTCCGCCATTTCACGTGCGAGTGCCATGACCGCCTCCTCCCGATACGCCGTGCTTCTGTTTACCTGACAGTGATAGTGATTATGCAGCCTGCGCGCAGCCGTGTCATGCGCCGGGTGGCTTCACTGGCACACCATCCACACCCCATTGACTCAAAGGCACTTCGTTGATCACCACCCACACCGGCTGCTTTAAGGGACCGAGTGCATCCTTCATGGCTTTAGTCACATTTTCAATCAGTTGCTGCTTCACTTCATCGCTGTGACCGGGGCCGATGTATAGTTGCGCAAGCGGCATGCGTTGCTCCTTTGGACAAGATGGGGTAAGAGTGCCTAACATAATGAAACCCATGCGACGCATGGGTTTCATTATGTTAGGCACTCTAATTGTACTGTGTTAAATATTCTGAGATCATAGCGAAGTGTTCATGTTACCAAAGGATTTCGCCATGAGCATTGGAATGGAATCGCGGTTTGAGAAATATGTCGA
>VFLF01000319.1 GCA_009885185.1 Nitrosomonadales bacterium
CATCCTTCATCCTTCCGCCTTCATCCTTCGATCAATCCTTCCGCCTTCATCCTTGAACCTCAGATCGCCGCCTCGTCCGTCTCACCCGTACGTATACGCAGCACCTGCGCCACGTCGCTGACGAAAATTTTTCCGTCACCGATTTTCCCGGTGCGCGCGGCTTTGACGATGGCGTCGATGGCCTGATCGAGCAGCTTGTCCGGCACCACGACTTCGACTTTGACCTTGGGCAGAAAATCCACCACGTATTCCGCGCCGCGATACAGTTCGGTGTGGCCTTTTTGTCGACCAAAACCCTTGACCTCGGTCACGGTCAGTCCGCTGACGCCGATCTCGGAAAGTCCTTCGCGCACCTCGTCGAGTTTAAACGGCTTGAAAATGGCTTCGATCTTTTTCACGGTAGCTCCTTGCTCGTCTGGATACGGTCAAGAATAGCACAGGCGACCGGCCCACATGCTCAATCAAACGGCGGCCGAAAGCGGTTGGTAATCGGGTAACGCCAGTCCTTGCCGAAGCCGCGCGCGGTGATGCGGATGCCCACCGGCGACTGGCGGCGCTTGTATTCGGAGATACGGATCAGCTTGACCACGCGCTCCACGTCGGCGCGCGGGTAGCCGGCGGCGATGATGTCACGGGGGCTTTGGTCGTTTTCGACGTAGGCTTCCATGATGGCATCGAGCACCTCGTACGGCGGCAGGCTGTCCTGATCTTTTTGATCCGGGCGCAGTTCCGCCGACGGCGGGCGGTCGATCACGCGCTGCGGGATCACCGGTGAAATAGAGTTGCGATAGTTCGACAGCCGGTAGACCAGCAGCTTGTTGATGTCTTTCAGCACGGCAAAACCGCCTGCCATGTCGCCGTAGAGCGTGGCGTAACCGGTGCCCATTTCGCTCTTGTTGCCGGTGGTGAGCACGATCGCGCCGGTTTTATTCGACATCGCCATCAGCAGCACGCCGCGGATGCGCGATTGCAGATTCTCCTCGGTGGTGTCTTCCTTCAAGCCCTTGAATTCGCCGGCCAAGGTCTGCTGGAACACGTCGAACAAGGGCTTGATGGCGATTTCGACGTAGCGCACTTTCAGCGCCTCGGCCTCGCCGCAGGCGTCTTCGCGGCTCATGCCAGCGGTGTACTGCGAGGGCATCATCACCGCCTTCACCCGTTCCGGCCCCAAGGCATCCGCCGCTACCGCCAGCGTCAGCGCGGAATCGATGCCGCCTGACAATCCCAGCAACACACCCGGGAAACCGTTTTTGTTGACGTAATCCCGCACGCCCATCACCAGCGCCTTGTAGACTTCGGCTTCGACGCTTTGCCGCGGCACGATCTCGCCCGTGATCGGCACGCCGTTCACGATATCTATGAATCCCAGCGCCTCCTCGAACGCGGCAAACTGATGCGTAAGTTTGCCTGTCGCATCCATCGCGAACGACGCGCCGTCGAATACCAGCTCATCCTGCCCGCCGACTTGGTTGGCGTATATCACCGGCAATCCGGATTCCGCCGCGCGGTCACGCACCACTTCGTAACGCGACTTCAGCTTATGCATGTTGTAAGGTGATGCATTCAGCACCAGCAGGAGCCGCGCACCAGCCTTGCTGGCCGCCATCGCGGCAGGCTCTTCCCACACGTCCTCGCAAATATTGATCCCAATGCGCAGGCCTTCGTGCTCGAATACGCACGGTTCGCTGCCGGAATCGAAATAACGCTCTTCGTCAAACACCTTGTAGTTCGGCAACAGGCTCTTGAGGTAAGTGGCTGCTATACGCCCGCCGCGCAGCACCGACGCCGCGTTATAGCGCTTGCCATTTGTTCCATTGGTTCCATCGGCCCCATTGTCTTTGTGCGGATGACCAACAACCAGCGTGATCCCCGAAACCTCGCGCGCAAGCCTCGCCACCGCCGCGTCGCACGCCTCGTAGAAATCATCGCGCAACAGCAAATCTTCCGGCGGGTAGCCGCAGATCGCCAATTCGGTCGTGAGCAAAAGCGTGGCGCCGCCTTCGCGCGCACGCGCGGCGGCATCGGCGATTTTTGCGGCATTGCCGTCGATATCGCCCACTGTGAAGTTTAATTGTGCAATCGCGATTTTCATGCCGCTACTATATCATCGCCGCTGTTCCTCACGCGCATCCTCCACTGACAGTGCCCATAAACATCGTCTCCTCGCTCGCGGACATCGTGCCCGCCGACTGGAACCGTCTCGCCGGCGGCAATCCCTTCCTGCGCCATGAGTTTCTGCATGCCCTGCACGAAACCGGTTGCGCCAGTGAACAAACCGGCTGGGCGCCGCGCTATCTCGTCGCCACGGAGGACAAAAAACTCACCGGCGCGATGCCTCTCTACGTCAAATCGCATTCGCGGGGCGAGTACGTATTCGACTGGGCATGGGCCGATGCCTATCAACGCCACGGGCTGGAATATTATCCCAAGCTGCTGTCGGCGATTCCGTTCACGCCGGTGACCGGCCCACGCCTGCTCGCGCAATCGCCCGCGGTGGCGGTGTCACTTGCGGCCAGCGTGCTGGATGTCGCGCGCGACAGCAACGCGTCGTCGCTGCATTGCCTGTTTCCACCCGCCGAGCAGGGCGCGCTGCTCGCCGGCAAGGGCATGATGCTGCGTCACGGCGTGCAGTTTCACTGGATCAATCCCGGCGCGGGTGTCGGCGACTTCGACGCCTATCTCGCGTTGATGAATCACAACAAACGCAAAAAAATCAAGCAGGAGCGTCGTCGCGTGCGCGAAGCCGGCATCACCTTTCGCTGGGCGGAAGGGAAAGCCATCAGCGATGCGGACTGGACGTTTTTCGCGCGCTGCTATAACCGCACCTATCGCGAGCATCACAACACGCCGTATCTGAATCTCGATTTTTTCCGCAGCATCGGCGCTGCGATGCCGGAGAATCTGCTGCTGATTATCGCCGAGCGCGCCGGCCACCCGATCGCGGCATCGTTCAACGTGCATGGCGGCAACCATCTCTACGGCCGTTACTGGGGCGCCATCGAGCATCATCCGATGCTGCATTTTGAAACCTGCTATTACCAGGTGATCGAATACTGCATCGCGCGCGGCATTGCCGTTTTTGAAGGCGGCGCACAAGGCGAGCACAAGCTGGCCCGCGGGCTGATGCCCGTGAAAACCTGCTCGGCACACTGGCTGGCGCAGCCGCAATTTTCCGCCGCCGTTGAAACTTTTCTGGCGCGCGAGAAAAAAGGCATTGAACACTACATCGATGAACTGCGCGACCATTCTCCGTTCGCTCTCGATAGCAGTAAAAATAATAAAATTATTGTTTAAAAACAAATATTTACATGAAATCAGGCATTTGGAAAACCAGCGGCGGCAATGC
>VFLF01000475.1 GCA_009885185.1 Nitrosomonadales bacterium
AGCTCAGCCCGAACGGTGTATGAATTTGAAAAAATCACGAATGCGTTGCCCCTTCTTTGAGGCTGTAGATTTTCATGTCCCTGTTGATTCGACGTTCCAATCTGCTGATTCCCATAAACGACGCCAATGCTGTCGCCAATGCTTGGCGACACAACGCCGATGCGATCACGCTGCTGCTCGACGGTAAACCCTCCGCCGATGTGGTGAAGCGCGCTATCGCCTCGGCGGCCAAGGGCGGCGGCGAGGTGTTCGTGCGCCTGAACAAGGCCTCGTTGCCATTCGATCTTGAAGCCGTGCTATGGCCCGGCCTGTGCGGCATCATGCTGCCGCGCGTGGAGTCGGCGGCAGAGGTTGCGCAGGCCGATCAAATGGTGTCGTCGCTGGAAAAACAGCGCGGCATCGCGGCAGGCTCGCTGCAATTTATACTCATGTTCGAATCCGCGCGCGGCGTGTGGGATATCCGCGAGATCGTCAAGGCCAGCCCGCGCGTGACGCAGGCGGCGCTGGATGAGCGCGCGCTGGCCGCTGATCTGGACATCACGCCGCTGCCGGAGCTCGACCCGTTTGACTACGCGCGCGGTCGCCTTGCCGTCGAAGCGACAGCCGCCAAGGTGGCCGCCGTGGGCATGGCGTATCCGCTCGGCGTGCAGCCGCGCGAGTTGCCACCCGCTGAACTGCACGAACTCGCCACCAAGGCCAAAAACCTCGGCATGAAAGGCGTGATCTGTCCGTTCAGCAGTTGGGTCGCGCCGGTCAATGCCGCCTTTACGCCGACGCAGGAACTCGTCGAATGGAATCGACGCGTGCGCGAGGCCTTCGCGGCAGGCGTGGCGGCAGGCACGGCGGCGGTGCCGCTCGACGGCAAGATGATTGACGTGCCGGTGGATGAATGGGCGATCGTGGTGCTGGTGATGGCCGAGGCGTGCGCGGCGCGAGACGCGGTAAAGCGGGCCGCGCTGGAGGCAGCGTAAAATAGAATTTTACCGAATTCACAAAGGAAAATTATCATGCAAAAGCAAGACATCAAAATCCGTTCCGTCGAAGGCAAAGACTTCGATTGTTATGTGGTGACGCCCGATGGCGCGGACAAAGTGCCGGCGATAGTGCTGGCGGCCGCCGTGCATGGCGTGGATGGCGATATACGCAGCATCGCCGATGCGTTCGGCGCGGCGGGCTACCTCGTGGCCGCGCCTGATTTGTTTTGGCGCACGGTGCCGGGGCCGCTGGGCCGCAACGACGATCGCACCAAAACGCGCTCGCAGCCGCGCCTGCCGGTCATCAAGACCGGTGAAAAAGATATGGTCGATACGCTCAATGAACTGAAAAAAATGCCGCGTTTTAACGGCAAGGCGGTGGCGATGGGCTTTTGCTATGGCGGGCCGTATGCGTTGATCGGCCCGAAGCGCCTGGGTTACGCCGGCGGTGTGTCGTGCCACGGCACGCAGTTGGGCGATTTCGTGCAGGAACTCGAAGGCACCACGCAACCGATCTCGATCATCTGGGGCGATCTCGATCACGCAGCGCCAGCGCCGGTGCAGGCGATGTATCGCGCCGTGCCCGCGCGCCACAAAAACGTGGACGTGCATATCATCCCCGGCGTGAATCACGGTTACATGATGAAAGAAAATCCCGCCGCGTTTGACCAGAAGACGTATGACCTGTCGATGGGGCGCGCGCTGGCGATACTTAATGGGCTGCGCTGATCGGGTTATCAGGGGTTCTCTGGATTCATTTTTTTCCGTGAAGGGCGGCGTAACCTCCACGATAGTCGGCAAAGCAAGCAATATTCCTCCCGTCGTTCCCGAGAAAGCGGGAACCCATAAGCCATTCTCCAGTGGAACTGTGTTATGGATTCCCGCCTGCGCGGGAATGACAGTAGTGGTTTATTAATTGACTGACACTTTGGCAAACCAGCTTTTAAAGGTCATTTTGTGTTGGACAATCGCGGCTTCCGCGAGCACCGCTGCCGCACAACACGCCAACTCGTTTCCGACCAAGCCGATACGCCTGCTGGTCTCCGGCGTCGGCGGCGCGGGTGATTTCGCGGGGCGCTTGATCGCCGCCGATCTCACGCAGCGCCTCGGCCAACAGGTCGTCGTTGATAACCGTCCCGGCGGCGTGACGCCCGGCGAAATTCTGGCGAAGGCGCAACCCGACGGCTACACACTGATGATGGTGGGCTTTGTCATCTGGCTCTCACCGTTTATGCGCGACCATGTGCCGTTTGATCCGGTGCGCGATTTCGCGCCGGTGTCGCTGGCGATCAGCTCGCCCAATGTGCTGGTGGTGCATCCCTCGCTGCGCGTGAAATCGGTGCCGGAGTTGATCGCGCTCGCCAAACAAAAGCCCGGCGCGTTGAACTATGCCACTTCGGGCGTCGGCAACTCCAATCACATCGCCGGCGAATTGTTCCGCTCGATGGCGGGCGTGGATATCGTGCGCGTCAATTATCGCGGCGCGGCAGTGGCGTTGACCGATGTGGTGAGCGGGCGCGTGGAGCTGATGTTCGCCACCGCCAATGCCTCGCAACCGCACGTGAGCGCGGGGCGCTTGATTGCGCTAGGCGTCACCTCGTCGCAGCCCTCGTCCGTGGCGCCGGGCCTGCCCACGGTGGCCGCGGCGGGTGGCGCCACGCTGGCGGGCTACGAATCCGCGGCGACCATCGGTATCCTCGCGCGCGCCGGCACGCCGCCGACGGTGGTGAACCTGCTGCACCGCGAAGTCGCGCGTTACCTGCGCACCACGGATGCGAAAGAGCGTTTGTTGAAAGCCGGCATCGAAGCCGTGGGTAATACGCCGGCGGAATTCGCCGCGATTATTCGCGACGATATGAAAATCAAGGGCAAGGTTATCCGTGAGGCCGGCATCCGCATGGATTGACTGCACGCCGCGCACTATGCGATCAGCAGGCGTTCCGGCTTGACCGACACGGTGTACTTGTCATTGGCCACCCACACTTCGCCATCCTGTATGGTGTACGTCAGCGCCATGGTTTTATCCGCCAGCTTCGCCATCGCCTGACTGGCGGCGAGCGGCACCGCGATCACCGCCAGGTTACGGCAACGTGCGACGGTATCGCGCACGCTGTCGCGCCACATCGCAGCACCCGCAGCGCCGTAGCTATACACCACCACGTCATTCGCGCGTCCGCAGGCTTTACGCAGGCGCTTTTCATCGGGCTGGCCGACATCGATCCATTGCTCGATGGCGCCGGTTAAATCCTTGCGCCACAGGTCGGGTTCGTCGTCGACGCTGAGTCCCCGGCCAAAGGTCAGGTATTCGTGCGCGTTCAGTGCGAACGCCAGCAGCCGCACCATCATGCGTTCGTCGGTCTCCGACGGGTGGCGCGCGAGCGTCAGCGCGTGGCTTTGATAATAATTGCGATCGGTGTCGGAGACCTGTACTGACGCCTTGAAGATGGTGGCTTTCAGTGCCACGGGCTACCCTGGGCGCGCCGCGGTCAAACCGCCATCGACGGTGAGATGCGTTGCGGTGATGTAACGCGCTTCATCCGACGCGAGAAATAAGATCGCATGGGCGGAATCCCACGCATCACCCATGCGGCCGATGGGCACCGCCGCGTGGCGCTTGGCCACCAGTTCTGCGGCCTCTTGCGGGCCGAGTTGTTTCATCAGCCGCGCTTCGACCAGCGGCGTGTGCATGGTGCCCAGCACCACCAGATTGCAGCGGATGCCTTTTTTGATGTAGGCCATGGCGGTAGATTGCGTAAAGCCCACCAACCCCGACTTCGATGTGCTGTACGCGACATCGATGCGGCTGCCTACGCGATGCGCGAAACCCGCCACCGACGACACGTTGACTATCGCGCCGCCGCCCTGTTTTTCCATCACCGGCAGCACGTACTTGCAGCCGAGGAACGCGGTTTTCAGATTCAGATCGATTTGCGTGTCCCAGACTTCTTCGCTCATCGCCACCGGATCGCCGGGCGCGGAGCCGCCGCAGTTGTTGACCAGAATGTCGATGCGACCGAATTGTTTGACACAGGCCTCGACCATCGCTTTGACTTCGGCGGCGACGGTCATGTTGCACACATGCGCGACTAACGTGCCACCTTCTTTTTCGACAATGGCGCGAGTGTCTTCAATCGCGGCGGGGTTGATGTCGGTGCCGAATACTTTCGCACCTTGCCGCGCCAACAACACAGCGGTGGCTTTGCCGTTGCCATAGCCCGCGCCGACGGCGCCCGCGCCTGCGACGAGGGCGACTTTACCTGTGAGATCGAGCATGCGTTTCAAATCCGATTGAATTACGTATAGACCAACACTACCACTGTCATTCCCGCGCAGGCGGGAATCCATAACGCATTCGCACGCCCCACTATCGCATGGATTCCCGCCTGCGCGGGAATGACGAGGTGGCTTATTTATATCGCCTTGCGACCCGCCTTCAACTGTTTGGCGATAAACGCCTTCACCATGTCTTGCGCGCGCGTGGTCGCGGCACTCGGCTCGGCGACCCATTCATGGGTCGAGCCCTCATACAATTCGTACTGGCACTCGCCGCCCGCCGCGCGATAGCTCGCGGAAAACTTTTCCTGTATCGGCGGAATCACGTTGTCGTCCAGGCCGCCTTGCATGATGAGCATCGGCGGCAATTCCACTTTTTCCTTGAGGTCGAGCATTTCCTGCGGGTTGCCTTCGTGGATCGATTCCCACGGATTAAAAAACGTGGTGCTGTTTTTAATCATGTGATCGCGCTTCATTTTCTCGGCCTGCTTGAAGCGCGCAAACGGATCGCTGATCGGCGAACGGGTCGCAATGTAGGCCACGCGCGTGGTAATGCCGGGCGCGCCGGGCAGCGGTATGGCGTTGTAGCGCGGATCATTCGGGCGCATGCCCAGCAACTGCGCCACATGGCCGCCGCTGGAGCTGCCCAGCACGCCGAGCGTGGAGGCATCGCCATTCCATTCAATGGCTTTGGATTTCAGCCAGCGCACGCCGTAGCTCGCGTCCAGCGCGCACGCCGGATACGGCGCTTCGGGCGCCAGCGTCATGTCGATCGCCACCACCAGCACGCCGCTTTTCGCGACGGCTTCGTCCATCGGCGCGTTGGCGTTGCGGTCTTTGTTGTTCCACGCGCCGCCGTGCAGATCAAGCAGCACCGGGAACGGGCCTGTTCCTTGCGGCTGATAAATGCGCGCCATCAGCGTGCGCGTCGGCGTTTTGCGGAATTCGACCTCCCAGACCTTGATTTCAAACTTGGCGGCGGGGTTGTAGGTGGCGGTGGTCATGGCTATGTCCTCAAGAATGAACGGATTCGGGCCTGATTGAATATCGCTAATCCGGAGCAGTGTCAACTGGACAGCGCCTCTTTTCATCAAACGCCAGTCGGGCTACACTGTAATCCCCGCAACTTTGAAAGGAGGTGATCCCGTGATTGACCGAATAGGCACGACCCTGCTGGAGTGCGCACCGAACTCAAAACGCGGATCAACCCGCATGAAAGGACAGTTCGCTACCCGGTAGGGCTGCGTGTCTGAAGGTTCAAACGCCCCGTGGAGTGATCCACGGGGCGTTTGTTTTTTACGCGCGCCTTCCGGTTCAGCTTTGTACTCAGCTTTGTAAATTCCGCTCTTTGACGATTTTTCGCCACTTCACGATTTCATCGCGCACGTAGCGGGTGAACGCGTCCGCCGGCATCAGCATGAGTTCAGCACCCTGTTCGACCAGCCGCGGTTTCATTTCTTCCGAGCCGAGGACGCGATTGATTTCCGTATTCAGCCGGTTGACGATCTCGAGTGGTGTTTTTGCCGGTGCGAGGATGCCCCACCATTGCGAGGCGGAATAACCGGGCACGAACTCGGCGACCACGGGCAGTTCGGGCGCGAACGAGGACCGCTTGGCGGAAGTGAGGGCAAGCGCGCGCATGCGGCCCGCTTTGACTTGCGGCCACACCGCCGCCATGCTGGTGATGATCATTTGCACATGGCCGCCTGCGGCATCGATTACCGCGGGCACGCCGCTCTTGTAAGGCACATGCACGATATTGATCTTCGCCGCGGCTGCGAACAACTCGGTGGCGAAGTGGATAACGCTGCCGTTGCCCGCCGATGAATAGTGAATTTCGCCCGGTCGTGCCCGCGCCAGTGCGATCAGTTCAGGCACGCTTTTCGCCGGCAGCGACGGATGCACCGTCACCATCAACGGGCCGTCGCCGATCATCGACACGCCGATGAGATCGTTGATCGGATCAAACGGTAACTTGGCTTGCAGCGCGGCGCTGGTGGTGTAGGTGCCGGTGGGCACCAGCAGCGTATAGCCGTCAGGCGCCGCCTTGGCGACGAAATCGGCGCCGATCATCTGGCCCGCGCCGGCACGATTTTCGACCACGATGGGTTGCCCCCAACGCTCACGCAGCCGCTCGCCGATCAGGCGACCCAAAATATCGTTCGAACCGCCGGCCACCACCGGCACCACAAAGCGGATGGGTTTGGCCGGGTAAGACTGGGCGTGGAGCGCCGGTGCTGACGCGCCCGCCAGCGTCACGACGTAAAGCAATAGGGTTATGCGCATGACGAATTCCTGCGTAATCTACTGCGCCGTGATGCCCGCAGCCTTGGTGACTTTCATCCATTTCGCGATTTCCACCGCGATGAATTTTTCAAACGCCTGCGGCGAGGTGCCCTGCGGCAACAACCCCTCGGCGGACAGGCGCTTGTGCATATCGGGCAGTTTTGCGATATCGGCGACTTCGCGATGCAGCAACGTCACCAGCGCCGGAGAAATTTTCGCTGGGGCGAACAGTCCCTGCCAACTGGAACTTTCATAACCCGGCACGCCGGCCTCCGACACTGTGGGAATCTCCGGCAGCGTCGGCCAGCGCTCCGGCGACGACACACCCAGCGCGCGCAGTCGGCCGCCGCGCACCAGCGGCAGCGTGCTCGCCATGCTGCTGAAACTGAAATCGATTTCACCGCCGACCAGCGCGGTGAGTGACGCAGGTGCGCCCTTGTAAGCCACGTGCAATACGTCGATGCCGGCCATCAGGCGAAAGAGTTCGCCCGTCAGGTGCGACGCGCCCGCGGTGCCCGACGAGCCATAGGTGAGTTTGCCGGGCCGCGCTTTTGCCGCATTGACGAGATCACGCACCGTGCGCGCCGCGTGATTCTGCGTGACGACCAGAATGTTGTAGCCGATGCCGAGCAGCGATATGGGCTTCACGTCGCGCTGCGTGTCGTACGGCAGCTTCGCGAACAGACTCGGGTTGATCGCGTGCGCCGTCGGCGCGAGCAGCAGCGTGTAGCCATCGGGCGGGGCGTTCGAAACGATTTCGGTGGCGACAATGCCGGAGCCGCCACCACGATTGTCGATCACGATCTGCTGCCCCAGGCGTTCACCCAGGCGCTGTCCGTAGGCGCGTGCCACCATGTCGGAGTTGCCACCCGCCGTCTGCGCGACAATCAGGCGGATGGGTTTGGAGGGGTAATTGGCCTGGGCGGCAACCGTTTGAGTTGCGCCGGCCAACAGCGATGCCAGAAAAAATGGGGTGTATCTCATGGTATTCATGGTGCTAGTCTAACCGTGAATCAGCGGTTTTGACCATATCGGCTATGTCGTGATGTCGCGATGTCCCCGCGTGCAACGCACATCGGTGCGCGCAGCGATACAATCACACGGGTGGACTTCCCTTGCCGCCGCCTTGGCGCATGCGAGAAAGGGCGGGGAACTTTCTCTGGGTGCGAGAAAATCTTTTCATTTACTGCCATCGGAGCGACTCATGAGCCTTACTTCCCGCGGATACCGAATCCTCCTCACGATCAGCGCATTGCTGCTGCCGATTCACCACATAATCGCCGCCGACGCCTACCCCAATCGCCCCATCCGCATGGTCGTGCCCTTCGTCGCGGGCGGAGGCACCGATCTGCTCGCGCGCCTTGTCGCGCCGCGCATGAGCGACTTGCTCGGCCAGCAGATCGTGGTGGATAACCGCGGCGGCGCGGGCAGCATCCTCGGCACGCAGATCGTCGCCAAGTCGCCGGCCGACGGCTACACGCTCGGCATGATGGACACCGCGTTTGCGATCAATCCGGGCTTCGCCGACAAGCTGCCGTACGACGCCGAGCGCGATTTTGCCTTTGTCGCGATCATCGCGACTTCGCCCACGGTGCTCATCACGCATCCTGGTCTCAAGGTGCGCACCATACAAGAACTCATCGCGGCGGCGCGTGCCAGCCCCGGCAAGATCAAGGGCGCGTCCGCCGGCGTGGGCTCGTCCAGCCATCTCACGCTGGCCATGTTGAACACCGCGGCCAAGATCAACATGCTGCACGTGCCGTACAAGGGCGCGGGCGCGGCGATCCTCGACATCCTCGGCGGGCACACCGATGTCACCTTCGTAGTGCCGGGCTCGGTGATGCCGCAGATACAATCCGGCGCGCTGATACCGCTGGCGCTCACCGGCAAGAAGCCGTTTGCGCTGCTGCCCAACGTGCCTACGTTCGCCGCCATCGGGCTTGCCGAGGTCAATCCCGAAGCGTTTCGTTTCATTGTCGCGCCGGCGGGGATTCCACCGGCCACGAACAAGCGGCTCGTCGATGTGCTCACCAAGGTGATGAGCGTGCCCGAATTCCGCACGCGGCTGGCGGACAACGGCTTTGATCCCGAATTTCAGACCGGCAATGATGCCCGCGTGTTTGTGAGCCGCGAGATCACAAAATGGCGGCAGGCGGTGAAGGATTCTGGCGCGAAGGCAAATTAACGCCACCTTGCCTGCGCGCTGCATCACCCCGGCGCGTGATCCTGCCGCCAGGCGTAGGTCATGACCCACTCGTTGCCGCTGCCCTCGATACACACTGCGGCACCGTTGCCGGGTTTGAATTCGACCACTTTCTTTTTCTCGTCGCCGCACACCAGATGCGAGGCGGAGCGCAGCAGGTAATCGACGTGGCCGCACATCATGATGTCGCCTTTCACGGAGGCAATTTCCGCCATGAACGGCGCAATCGGGTCGCCGGTGTTGATCGGGTAAGCGGCCTTCGCTACTTTGTCTGATGCGCCGAGCTTGGCGGCAATACGAACCGCGGTGTCGATAGACCACTGCAATTCGCTGTGCAGAATGCGCACGGGGTAGACGCCCATCGCGCGCCAGCGCGCGCCCAGCCTATCTGCCTGATCGCAGCCCAGCGGGCTGATGTGCCGCTGCGGGTCCTGCGCGGCGGATAACGCGTCTACGTGATGCACGAGATAGACTTTCATGATGCTCCTTTCCCTTTTTGTTAATGCGTCGTGTGATGCCTGCGATCTATTCCTTCTTCAATCCCGCCCGCTCGATAATTTTCGCATACCGCGCGGTTTCGCTTCTGATTAGCGCCTCGAATTCCGCCGGCGTGCCGGGCCATGGGTCTACGCCCTGCAAAGAGAAGCTTTTGCGCAGATCGGCGGAGGCCAGCGCCTTCACCGCCTCCTGATGCAAGCGCGTGACGAGATCCCTCGGCAGGTTACCCGGCGCGAGCATGCCGTACCAGATTGACATGGTGAAGCCGGGCACGCCAGATTCCAGCGCGGTCGGCACATCGGGCAGCGCGGCGACGCGTTTTTCCGACAGCACCGCCAGCGGACGCACTTTGCCGGTGCGGATATACGGCAGCGACGAGGCCACCGATACAATGACCTCATCCACTTCGCCGCCCATCAGCGCCACCGCCGCCACCGTCGCGCCTTTGTAAGGCACATGCACGATGTCGATTTTTTCGAGCGTCTTCAACAATTCGTTGGCGAGGTGATTGGTGGTGCCCGGCCCGCCGGAGCCGTAGTTCAGTTTGCCCGGCTGCTTGCGCGCGATCTCGATAAACTGGCGCAGTGTTTTTGCCGGCACCGCCGGATGCACCAGCAACACGTTTTCAATCGCCGCCAGCCGCGCGATGGGGGTTAAATCCTTTTGCGGGTCGTAGCCCAAATTCAAATAAAGCGATGGGCTCAAGGCGATGGCGGGCGTGGTCACTGCGATGGTGTAACCATCCGCCGGCGATTTAGCCACGATGCCCAAGCCGACATTGCCGCCCGCGCCCACGCGGTTGTCGGCAACCACCGGCGTGCCCAGTTGCTCCGCGAGTTTGTTGCCGAGCGCGCGGCCGATGATATCGCTGGGCGCGCCCGGCGGAAACGGCAGCACCAGGCGGATGGAT
>VFLF01000058.1 GCA_009885185.1 Nitrosomonadales bacterium
GATGCCTGTCGCGTAGTCGGCGGCGGCGTCCGGTGCGTCGCGGTTTTTGCCGACATTGGCGCCGACGATGCCGGCGTGATCGCGATTGCGACTGCGCAGCTTCCCTGCAAAATGTTCCAGCCCCTTGCTGTTGAAGCCGAAGCGATTGATGACCGCTTGATCTTCGTCGAGCCGAAACAGCCGCGGCTTGGGATTGCCCGGCTGCGGCAACGGCGTGACGCTGCCCGCTTCGACAAAACCAAATCCGAACGCAAGCATCGCGTCCATCACCTCGGCGTCTTTGTCGAAGCCCGCCGCCAAGCCAAGCGGATTGGGAAACGACAGATGCCACACGCGCGTGCCGAGTATCGGATCGTCTTGCTGGTCACCGCGTCCGGCGAGGCCGTTTTTCAGCGCCCAGATGGCGATGCCGTGCGCAGTTTCCGGCGCGAACAGATGCAGTAGCGGGCGCACCGCGCCATAACCCGGCATTATCGTAACTATTTGTTTTTATTTATTTTTTTATTCACTGATTTATTCACCGATTTATTCACCACCGGCGCCCGCGGTGCCGCCATGCGCTTTTGACCAGCCGCGCGGATCGTTGATGAATTTCTCCACCTCGGCGAGCATTTTTGTGTCGAAGGTATTCGCGGCTTTCGCCACCGCAAGCACGTCCTGCCACGTGGCGAGCGCGTGCATGGTGACGCCCATGTCGTCGAGCAGCTTCGCGCCTTCCGGGAAAATGTTGTAATAAAAATTCACGAACACGTGATTGCATGTCGTGCCCGCCGCGCGCAGCGCCTTGCAAAAATTGACCTTGCTGCCGCCGTCGGTGGCGAGGTCTTCCACCAGCAGCACGCGCTGGCCTTCGGTGACAACGCCTTCGATCTGCGCGTTGCGGCCAAAGCCCTTGGCCTTTTTGCGCACGTATTGCATCGGCAGCATCATGCGGTCGGCGAACCACGCCGCGTACGGAATGCCCGCCGTCTCGCCGCCGGCCACGGCGTCGAATTGCTCAAAGCCGACATCGCGATGTATGGTGGCCACGCCGAAATCGGTCAACGTTTGCCGCACGCGCGGAAACGAAATCAGCCGCCGGCAATCGGTATACACGGGGCTGGCCAATCCCGAGGTGTAGATGTACGGCTTATCTTCCATGAACTTCACCGCATCGACCTCGATCAGCATTTTCGCCGTGAGTTCGGCCATCACTTTTTTGTCTGGAAATCCGATTCCGTATGCCATACCCGCATCCTTTGCCTGGAAAATTCAGTGAATTTATTACCAGCCCGAACTTTAGCATTCCGGCCCCAACAAGGCGATAGCCCTTCGAGTAAAATGAATGTTCCGTCCTACCCAACCCGTCCAAGGAGATACGACCATGGCACTCTCGATGTCCCAGATTTCGCTACCCGTGTTTGTGCGCCACCTCGAAGGCCTCGCCATTGTGCTGAAAAAAGCGCAGGCGCTCTATGCCGAAAAAAAATTCGATGAAGCCACACTCTTGAACTACCGGCTCTACCCGGACATGTTCAGCTTCGCCCGCCAGGTGCAGGCCAGCACCGACCACGCGCGCAACTGCATCGCCGCGCTCGCTGGCGTCGAGGCCCCCAAGGTGCCGATGGAAGAGAAATCCATCGCCGACCTCGCCGCCCGCGTCGACAACACCTTGGCGTGGTTAAACGGCATCAAGCCCGCGCAGATCGACGGCAGCGAAGACAAAACCCTCACCATCAAGGTGATGGATCGCGAGATGCAGTTCACCGGCATTGATCTCCTGCTGAAACGCTCGCTGCCGAATTTTTATTTTCACGCGACGACGGCCTACGACATTCTGCGTCACAACGGCGTGGAAATCGGCAAGCGTCATTTCATGGGCAATCCATAACCTCCCTACCCCTCGGAGAAAACCATGTCTGACTCGCCGCAGGAAGTGCTATACACACTTGCCCCCACACGCTTGGGGCCGATACCTGAAAACCAGATGACGCCCGCGCAAAAGGCGGCGGTCGATGGCGTGATGTCCGGCCCGCGCAAGCACATGGGCGGGCCGTTCAGTGCGCTCCTGCGCAGTCCTGAACTGATGAACCGGGTGCAGAAAGTCGGCGAGTATCTGCGCTTCATATGTCCGCTGGAAAAACGCATCGGCGAATTCGCCGCCATCATCGCCGCGCGTCATTACGATCAGCAATTCGAGTGGTGGGCGCACTACCGGCAGGCGGTCGAGGCCGGGCTCAAGCCTGAAATCGGCGACGCCGTGCGCGAGGGCCGCCGCCCCACCGGCATGGCGCAAGACGAGGAAATCGTCCATGACTTTCTCACCGAGGCGTTGAAGAACAACGGCGTGTGCGACACCACGTACGCGCGCTGCGCCCAACAATTCGGCGAGCAGGGCGTGATCGATCTGCTCGCGGTGGCCGGTTATTA
>VFLF01000595.1 GCA_009885185.1 Nitrosomonadales bacterium
GCCGCCAGAATCCGCATGACGATGTCTTCAACGCCGCCAGCGGACGGAATAGTGGCTACCCGCAACTCAATATCCAGCGGCCCGTATTTCTTGAATTTGATCTTGCCGTCCTGCGGCCGGCGACGCTCTGAAATATCCAGGTCACACATGATCTTCAGGCGTGCGGCGAGCGCGCTGCGATAACTCGCCGGGATCTGGATGTAGGGCTGCAGCGTACCGTCGCGGCGGAAGCGGATTTCAGTTTTTGCTTTGCCGGGATAGGGCTCAATGTGGATGTCCGATGCGCCCATCTGATAGGCATCAATGATGATCTTGTTGACCAGTTTGACCAGTTCATTGTCGGACGCGGCCGAAGCGACATCTTCGTTACCGGAGGCTTCGACATCGCCGTCTTCATCCATCGTGCCGAGCATGTCTTCAATGTTGCCGGAGTCCTCAAGACCGCTGCTGGCGCCGAACATCTGGTCCAGTGTGGTCACGAACTCGGTGTTGGTGGTGACCCGGTACACGATCTTGCTTTTCGGAAACACATTGCTGACCATGCGCGACGCCTTGACCCTCTCCGGGTCGGTGGTCATCACGACAATGCCTTCCTTGGTTTCGTCCAGCGGTATCCACTGGTTGGTCTGGCAGAACTCGCGGTTCATGTTTTTCAACAGCTCCGGCGGCTTGATGCGATCCTGCTTGAACGGCTCATAGGGCACGCCAAAAAACGCCGCAAGCGCGTCGCCCAGCGCCGGTTGCTTTACCTGGAATTCGTCGGTCAGCACCGTTTCGAGTTCGATATTCTTGCGCCGTGCAGAACGCTGCGCCAGCTCAAGCTCTTCAGCCGAAATGACCGCGTTGGTAACCAGCGCTTCATACTTGCCCCGCACCTGCATGCCGGGGCCCTGACGCTGACGAAAAGCAATCGACAACGTCTCGCACAAATGCAACACACCGTCTTCCATATACTGCGGGAAGGGCTGGCCGCTTTTAGTATTGATAATCTGGATGACGCCGATCAGGTCTTTTGATTTGGCTTCCAGTATCGGCGCCACCAGCAACTGTTTGGTGCGATAGCCGGTCTTGGCATCAACGGCCTTCAAAAAATTGAGCTGCGGGCTGAGCGTTTTGAGTTCGGCCTCATCGTACACATCACGAATATTGACCACACGCTTGTTGGTCGCGACAAAACCGGCAATCGACTGCTCGTTGATCGGGAGCTTGATATCCTTGAACGAATGCAGCCCCGTCTTGACCTTCGAGATGATGGATCCCTTGTCGTCGCTGGTCAGATAGATGGTCAATCGGTCAGCGAAAAAGAGCCCGCAAAGCTCCACCGAAAGCTCGGTGATGATCTCGTCGATATTCTTCGACGCGTGAATCTTGTTGGTAACACCCTGTAGCCGTTGCTGGTACCCCAGCTTTTCGGCCATCGGATCCTGCGCTACCGATTTATTCTGGAGCACTGAGCTCATAGCACCTCCACCGCAATCAACACTAATTTCAGAATAGTCACTTTCAAAACTCAAAAATGTGCTGGTGCTGCAACATCTTCGGGCTCCATCGCAATGCGCCCTCGGATATTTCGCGCATAATCATGTCGCCCTCGCCGGGCTTGAGGTGCGTGATAAAAATCTCCGCACTTCGCGTGAGCAACTTGAGCTGCTCTTCCAGCAAGCTGGGGCAAAGATGCTTGGCGCGAATCGCCAACTCCCGTTCCGCATTGGAAAACGCGGTCTCGACGATAAGATACCGCAAATTCTCGATCCGGTTCACTTCTTGCCACAATTCATCATTGCTGGTGGTATCGCCCGTAAACACCAGGCTCGCATTACCCGAATCCAGCCGATAACCGACCGCCGGAACCACGTGATTCGCCGGCATCGGTGTGACGGTTCTGCCGGTAAGGGCCACACCCTGCCCGATCGACACTGGCGAAAACCGCAGCATGGGGCGCTCCGGCGTAGGGATTTCCGTGAAATCGGGCCAAAGCTTCCAGTTAAACAAATGCGCCTTCAGGTCGGCTATGGTCTCGGCAAGCGCATGCACCACAATCGGCTTGTCGCGCATCCAGCCTACCGTATCCACTAAAAACGGAATGGACGTTACGTGATCGAGGTGTGAGTGCGTAACAAAAATATGGTCGATCTTTGCCATCGCTTCCATGGAAAGATCACCGACACCGGTGCCGGCGTCGATTAACACATCGTCGTCAAGCAGCATGGATGTGGTGCGGAGCTTTCCGCCGATGCCGCCACTGCAACCGAGTACTTGTAACCTCATCACTTGGTCTCGAAAGTATGGACGCCGTCCCAGTTTTTCTCTGGTGGATTCTTGCGAAAATCCGCCACCCGTTCAAGGTAGATGTCATACAACCCATCTTCACCTGCGATCGCCTTTAACTTGCGCAACTGCGCCTCTGCGCCATCCCAATCCTGCCCGCGATACATCCTAAGCGCTTCTGTCCAAATGTCAATTTGAAATGAATCAACTTTAAAAACATTTTTATCTTGAATTAAATTTCCAAAAGAAACAATTGTGTCATTTTTAAATTGTCTATATAA
>VFLF01000272.1 GCA_009885185.1 Nitrosomonadales bacterium
GCGCGCGGCGAGCCTTACATCAATTCGAGGTTTTTCAAGAGCATGCCTGTGCTTCTAACATGCCCAATATTTTTGTACAACCCCTTTACCAACTAAAGATGTGTAGATATTTATGCCCTAAAGGGGAAGGAGTTTCTTGGTGTGGTGCCCGTGACATAGACATCAGTTTGAATCGCACCCGGCCACGGCCTTGGTTTTACCCGGTAAGTGTTTTGCGGTAAACTGGCCGACGCCTACTGAATGGAGGGCGCGCGATGGCAACTACGATATCAAGCAAACGGCAGATCGTCATTCCTAAAAATGATTTGATCGCGGTGGGGCTCACGGAAGGCAGCAGGGTAAGAGTGATCCGCGAGGGGCATACGCTGAGCATTGTTCCAGACAAGGGGCGCGACGGGTCACGAATTGAAGACGGCCCAAAGATACTGGGATACAAGGGGCGTAAAGCCACGCAGGCCGAGATAGCCAGAGCCATCGCCGCCGGCGCGGCGGAATCGTTGTGAAATCGCTGGATACCAGTGTATTGGTTCGTTATTACACGGCTGACGACAAGCGGCAGTACGCCGCGGCGGTGGCGATGCTTAAAAAAGAAACCGCCCTATTTGTACCGAAAGCTGTGGTGCAAGAATTGTGGTGGGTGCTGACAAAAGTGGAGTGCTACAAGTTCGAAGATGAAAAAGTAAGAAGAGTTATCTCGCACTTGGCTGGAATCCACAGCGTTGTTTTGGAAGATGCCAAAGAGATCACGGCCGCGCTGGAATATCAGCGGCGGGGTATTGGCTTTGCGGATGCGTTGCATCTGGCCGCAAGCAGTGGATGCGCTGAACTTTTGACCTTCGACGAAAAATTCGCCAAGCGCGCCAACAAACTGGGTGTCAAACCCTTTTGCGTTGTGCTCTCGTAAAATACAGAAATCTGTATAATGTAGCCCATGAAAACCACGCTGGATATTCATGATTCTTTGCTGGCGGAGGCCAAGGCGCTGGCGGTACGGCAGCGCCTGACGTTGACGCGCTTGATTGAAGAAGGCCTGCGCATGCGTTTGCGCGCGGCGGATGCGGTGTCAACCGGCAAACGCAGGGCGATGCCTGTTTTTAATGGCAAGTCGGGGCTCGCGCCGGGATTAAGCGGGTTGAGTACGCGCGAAATGCTTGACGCCACGGACGATGCTGCCTGACATCAATGTGCTGATTGCGGCGCATCGTGCAGATCATCCGCAGAACAAGGTTGCGGCAGACTGGCTGACTCGAACCCTCGGTGCCGGTAATGACGGTCAGGTGCTGGTGTTGCCCATGCAGGTTATCAGCGGATTTTTGCGCTTGGTGACCCATGCCAGAATATTTCCCCGGCCTTCGTCCGTTGCACAAGCGGTTGATTTCGTGGATTGGCTACTCGAAGACACGCATGTGCGCTTGCTGGGGCAAACCTCGGAATGGACAAGTTTTCGCAGTCTTGTCTTGGCTAAACAACTCAAAGCCAACCAGGTGCCCGACGCACACCTTGCCGCGTTGTGCGTGAGTCTGAGCGAACCGTTTGTGACATTTGACAAAGGGTTTCGCCAGCTTCTGCCGCGGTCGTTGCTCGTGCTTTTGCCGGCAAAATGACGGTGTGACATGATCCTGCCGCAATTAAAAGCGCCGCCCGGTGCTTGCGACTGCCACATGCACGTCTTCGATTCACCGTTTCCGCTGGTGGCCAAGGCGCGGCGCACACGGCGTCGCGGTGGTCGACGAAACCACCAGCTTTCTTGACGTTCGGCGCAGATCAGCGCAAATCGGTGCGCAGCCGATCCAGCGCCTCCTGCCACGTGCCATCGATCCCTTGGCGATAGACGGTAAATTCCGGGAACCAGGGTGATTGTTTTCCGTACGCCATCCAGCGCCACTCCACGGGACGCGGCACCAGCACGCGCGCGGTGCGCGCAATTCC
>VFLF01000164.1 GCA_009885185.1 Nitrosomonadales bacterium
GCGCGCGGCGAGCCTTACATCAATTCGAGGTTTTTCAAGAGCATGCCTGTGCTTCTAACATGCCCAATATTTTTGTACAACCCCTTTACCAACTAAAGATGTGTAGATACCTATGCCTTCAAGGAGAGGGAATCGCGGGTAGTTAACACGCATTGCATCCTTCTCATCATGATCTTCAACAGCCAAAGCGGCATCATTGACCGCACCCGCGACGCCGACTGGGCACAGTGGTACTACGAGCACCTGCGCATCATGGCGACAGTGCCCGGCGTGTTTTCCGCGCAGCGATTCACCACCACACACCCCGCGCATCCGCCGTCGCTGGCGATGTACGGTGTCGCCTCGGCGGAGGTATTCAAGGGCGAGTATTACCTGAGTGTGCGCGGCATGGGCGAGTGGCTGCCGCTGATTGACCGGCAGTGGTATCGGCGCAATCTGTTTGACGGCCTTGATCGCGCGCCGGTGGTGAACGACGATCAGGTGCTGCTGGTGGCGGATCGTGATGCGCCGGATGGCAAGCTCACCGCGCTGCCTTTCACATGGCTGAAAGTCGCGGGCATTGACTGCTCGACGCCGTATCGGGGCATGGCGGTCGTGAATAAAAACGCGGTACCGCACTTGCCGGCAGATGTGGCAATCTACACACCTGCGTCAAAACGCTATGTGAATCTGAAGGAGGAGAAACCACAATGAAAATCACGTTCATTCGCTATGTGTTGGCGATGTGTGCCGTGGGCTATGGTCCCAGTGCTTACGCTCAGACCGCATCGACAGGCTCAGGACAGGCCTGGCCCGCCAAGAGCATCCGCTGGATCGTGCCGTGGCCGCCGGGCGGCGGTGCGGATGTGCTGTCGCGCATTTTGCAGCCATCGGTATCCGAGGCGCTGGGCCAGCAAGTCATTATCGACAATCGCGGCGGCGCGGCGGGTAATATCGGCGCGGAAATCGCGGCCAAGTCGCCGCCCGATGGCTATACCATCGTGTTTGCTTATTCGGGCACGCACTCGATCAACCCGCACATTTATCGCAAGATGCCGTTCCGCGAGAGCGATTTTGCGCCGATTATCTGGATGGCCTCGGTGCCGCAGGTGGTGGTGGTGCATCCGTCGCTGCCGGTCAAAACGCCGCGCGACATCATCGCGCTGGCGAAATCAAAACCCGACCAGTTCACCTATGGCTCCAGCGGCAATGGCGCGATCAATCATCTGGCGGGCGCGCTGTTTGCCTCCGTCACCGGCGCGCCGCTGACGCACGTGCCGTACAAAGGCGGCGGTCCGGCGGCGGTGGCGCTGATGGGCGGCGAGATCGCGATGATCTTCGGCGAGCCGGCGACGATCATTCAGCACGTCAAAAGTGGCAAGATGAAAGCCATCGCCGTCACCAGCGCGAAACGCGCGCTCGCCATGCCCGATCTGCCGACGGTGCAGGAGACCGGCATCAAGGACTACGACGTAACCTCGTGGAACGGCATGCTCGCGCCCGCCGGCACGCCCGCCGATATCATCCGGCGGCTGAACACCGATTTCAATCGCATCATCGCTGCGCCGGCCATGAACAAGCGCATGATCGAATTCGGCTACGAACCCGTGGGCGGTCCGTCGGAGAAATTTGGTGACTTCATCCGCGCGGAAATCGCCAAGTGGGCGCCGGTGGTGAAGTCAGCAAACATTCGAGTCGACTAGGAGAACAGAAGATGGCAAACGTACCCATGGGATTGTTAGTGGCAGGCTTCAACTACAGCATGGTCGATGCGGGCGAATTCAACGACTGGTACGACACCGAGCACGTGCCCGAGCGGCAGCGCTGCAAGGGGTTTATTAACTGCGTGCGCTGGCAGGGTGTGGATGACCCGAAGGTGGCGATCGCGACCTACGATCTGGAGTCACACGCCGTGCTGCACAGCCCGGCGTATCAGGCCATCGGGCGCGAGAACCTGTCGCCGTGGAGCAAGCGCATGACGGCCAAGGCGCAACGCCTGCTGCGTATCGAAGGCGAGCAACTGGTGCCTGGCAATGAAGTAGCGCGCAATAATACGCCGAACCTGATGATCTTCGCGAGCAAGGTCAAGCCGGAACACGAGGCCGAGATACGCCAGTGGTACGCCGAAGAACATATTCCGCGCCTGTCGAAGGTGCCGGGCGTGGCATCGGCACGGTTTTTTCATTCGCTCGCTGGAACGCACAATTACATCGCGCTGTACGAAATCGACAAGCCCGAAACCTGCGCGTCGGCCGCGTGGAAAGAAGCCGCCTTTACGCCGTGGACCAAGAAAATGGTGCCGCACATGAGTGATGTGCTGCGGGTGGTGCTGCAACGTTATCAGCGGGCTTAGGGCGCTCTTTAAATTTAGAGACACGACGCGATGCGCGAAATCCTCACCAGGACACGCGACATCGCCGCGGCGGTAGCCCGTTTTCGCCGCGCTATTGCCGTGCTTGACGTGCACCCACGCAAGGCTGAGTGGGTATTCCCCAACGGCGGGCGCGCGACGCTTGCCACTTACACGATCACGACGCGCGGTGGCCGGTTGCTCGTGGGCCTGCCTGCGCGCGCGGGTGCCGGCGGGCGCGTGCCGCACCTGCTGCGGCTGGATCGCGACGACGGTGGGTTGATGCCGGACATCGAAATCAACATCGCGCCGGCGCTGGACCGCAAGGTGTCCGGCGTTTATCTGCGCGATGGAAAATCCTTGTGGCTTGCCACGCGCGGCCGGTTCACCGCGTATCGCGGCACGCTGCCGCGCGAGCGGGTGTTCCGGCATTTCGAAAAATGGCTGGTTGACGCGACAGATGGCGACGCCAGCGCGCAGGTGATCCCGGTGGCCACGATCGATTCAGCGACGCTCGGCGATGATCTGGCGGATTTCGTGCGCGCGGTGGTCGCGCTCAAGTCGGACTACCGGCACGGCGAAGGCGGCGCGGTGCAAACGGGCTGGCGCGAAAATGAGAGCGGGAGCGCGATAGCACAAGCCGACGCGCGGGATGATTTGCATGGGCCGCTTTGCAGCACGCTCGAAGCGCGCCTGCTAGCACTGACGCACATGAGCGCGCAATACACGGTGTGCCGCAATAGTGAAATCGATGCCGCGCTGGTGGATGCCCGCACCAACCGCGCGCGCGCCATCTTCGACGTATGCACGACGCTGGCGCAAGGCGCCACGCTGCAAACGGCGGTCGGGCGCCTGCTGTGTCATCGGCACTTCTATGGGGATGCGAACACCTTGCTATGCATCGTGCTTGCGCCGGATGCCGTAACTCAAGTAATTGTTTTTAAAAGATTATTTGAGGAGATGGGAATAGCCGTCGTGGTACGCGACGGCCATGATTTCCGCACGCCGGACGGCATGCTGCTCGCCGGACTACTGGAGCCGCTGTTGACGGGGTGAAGTCAGCACGCCGCGTGCGCCACGCACGACTTACTTTTGGTGTGATGACCCGCCATCGATGGTAATCACGCAGCCCGTGGTGTAGCCGGAAGCGGGCGAGCACAGGAACGCCACCATGTTGGCGATTTCATCGACCGTGCCGAGCCGCTGGAACGGATGATCGGTGACCAGCTCGCGCCAGCGGTCGGCGCTGCC
>VFLF01000859.1 GCA_009885185.1 Nitrosomonadales bacterium
GTTGGATTTACGGCTGTGCTCCAAGAATTCCAAATGTAACAGCCACCGGCAGCTCATGGCCGATTGTGTGAATTCGACCCGGTGCCCGTAAGCCGACTTTGGAAAAAACGGGGTTTTGCCAGTGGCCGCTTTCGGACTTAGCTGGGAATTCACCCTCCCGGCCAACTCCAGACAATTAAGGTTACGTCTGGCAGTGACTTCTCCTCGGCCATTGCGGCCGATGGCGCCTCTGCCCGAATCCGGTCGCTATGCGTTCGGATTTCTAATGACATCTAGCAATATTGGCTCTCGTAACCACCGACGTTAGCGAATATTCATGATGCAGGCCGCCCAACACCGAGGTTACGCGAACGCTTGATTCTTGCAGCGTTCTTGCGCCAGCAGACGGATTGCCCAAACGCAGTGACTGTAGAAAACCGAGGACAGGTTGAGTAAGCCCGACTTTGTTTCAGTCCACGCGTATCCCCGCCTCCTTAACCACGCGCGCATATTTCGCAGTTTCGGATTTGATGTAGTCACCAAATGCTTCCGGTGTCGGGAGCGGGTACGGAAAAATACCGAAAGCCTCGAGCCGCTTTCTGACATCGGGTTGCGCCAGCGCCCGGTTGAATTCCCTGTGTAGCCTGTTGACGATGGATTTCGGCATATCGCGCGGCCCGAGAATGGAATACCAGTTGTCGACCACGAATCCCGGCAGCCCCGATTCCGCGACGGTGGGTATGTCGGGATATAAAGAAACGCGTTTATCCGAGGTAACGGCGATCGCACGGATTCGTCCAGCCTGAATGAAGGTAACTGCGGTAGAAACCGTAGAAAAGATCAACTCGATGTTGCCGCCGAGCAGTTCCGTCATGGCAGGTGCGCCGCCCTTGTAGGCGATGTGCTGCATCTGCACGCCCGCCATCGATTTAAAAATTTCCCCTGCAAGATGGTCGGCGTGGCCGAGTCCTGATGAGCCGAAATTGAGTTTCTTCGGATTCTCCTTGGCGTAGTTGATCAGTTCCTTGACCGTGCGCACAGGCATGGATTGGTGTACCACAAGAATGTTGAGCGCCGAGACGAGGCGCGCAATCGGAGTGAAGTCCCGCGACGTGTCATAGGGCGTATTGCTGCGCAGACTCGGATCGACCGCGACCGGCCCGATCGTACCCTGAACGATCGTGTACCCATCGGGCGCCGCGCGCGCTGCGATAGACATACCCACTACGCCGCCAGCGCCTGGCCGGTTGTCGATTATCACCTGCTGGCCGAGCGCTTCGATGAGTTTCGGCGCGAGGGTGCGGGCCGTGATGTCCGACCCGCCACTCGGTGCTACGGGGAGAATGTAGCGGATAGGCCGGTTTGGATAAGTATCCGCAGCATGCGCGAGGGTCCACGATAAGAATGTGAAGACCAGCAAACCGATACGCATGGTGTTTTCTTCCAGAGGAACCAGAATCGTTCGACAGATGCAGTGCAAGACAATAATATACAGATGGCGATCAATGATCAACAATATTCCGGACGTAACGATCTGGCCCTGTTCAAATCAAGAGGCAACACGATGACCGAACCTTATGAACTGACTGCGACCGAAGGACTCAGGGCCGTGGCAGCTGGAAAGCTTACTGCCGAAGCGTGGGTCTCGAGCTGTCTCGAGCGCATCCGTGACCGCGAAGAATCAGTGCTTGCGTGGGAATATCTCGATCACGATGGCGCGCTTGGCCGCGCGCGCGCGCTCGACAAGGCCGGCGGCGGGCTCGCCAGCGGTGTGCCGTTCGGTGTGAAAGACATTATCGATACCGCAGACATGCCGACGGGCTATGGCACACCAATTCACAAGGGACACAGACCGGGCCGGGACGCAGGATGCGTTGCGATTACGCGAGCCGCCGGTGCGGTACTCTTGGGAAAAACGGTTAGCACTGAATTCGGGCACCGGCATCCTGGCAAGACCCGCAATCCCTTCAATCCTGAGCACACGCCGGGTGGCTCCTCGTCTGGCTCGGCAGCCGCAGTCGGGGACAAAATGATTCCGCTTGCCTACGGCACGCAGACTGGGGGTTCCGTCATACGTCCAGCAGCATATTGCGGTACGGTAGGCTACAAGGCTAGCTATGGGGATTTCAACTCCAATGGAGTGATGCCGAACTCACCGTCCGTAGACACCCTCGGCGCGATGGTTCGCTCTGTGGAGGATCTTGCGCTCGTCCGCTCCGTGTTGCTAGATGAGCAGTTGGTGGCGCTGCAACCACCGGCGATAGGCGAACTTAAAATCGGCTTTTATCGGTCACCGTTCTGGGATCTGGCGGAAAGCTACACCCAGTCTCATCTGGAACATGCGGCGAAGAGGCTGTCGGGGATGGGCGCGAGAGTGACCGATCTGGAACTGCCAGGGATCGATGCGGATTTCGAAAACCTGCTCAAGCGGATAATCGGCTTCGAATTTTTCCGGACCTTGTCGTGGGAGCGGTTGAACCGGGTGGGAGAGTTGAGCGCCGATTTGCGCGAGGGCCGCATGAAAGACGGTATGGAAACCACTTACGAAGACTACCGCAAGGATACCCGGCGCCTCGAACGATTGCGGCTGGAAATCGATGACATGCTCGACGGCTACGATGTTCTGATCACGCCCAGTGCGCCCGGCGAGCCGCCGAAAGGACTCAAGACGACCGGCAGCGCCATTTTCAATTCCACCTCGACTGCGCTTGGTACGCCAGCGGTTACCCTGCCGCTATTCAAGGGGCCATCTGGCTTGCCGGTCGGGCTGCAGCTTATCACCGGCCGCTACAAGGACCGGCGGTTGTTCGATGTCGCCGAAGCTGTAATGAAAGCGTTCGGCTGAATACGCATAACCTTTAGGAGACGCACCGCTAATGAGATTAACTTGTTAGCGCCGGTCTGAAATTGACCCGTTGTGACGCAATGCGCCGGATATCGACTGACCACCCCGAATGTGCAAAATGCCTCGCTCCGACAATCGCTTACAACCACTGGACCTGATCAATCGGAAAGCGGCACGGGTGGTCAAATCTCGAATGGCGTCAATAGGCTTGTATCATGCTGGTCTAGAACCCAGCCAACATTGGTGTCCGCTTTTGGCTGCGATTGTACGCGTAGGGTATTTCACCGAAAAGCGGCCGTACGACTCAGCACTATGCGTTGAGCGCGCGGCCGCTTTCCAGCGCAATGCCCTATGCGTAAAATCGGCCATGAAGAGACGCTGGCGAGCAAGGGAAGTTGCCGCGCAGAGGGTCCGGTCCATTCTCGACGGCCGACATTCTTGAACAAAGA
>VFLF01000616.1 GCA_009885185.1 Nitrosomonadales bacterium
CGTGGTGAAACTCATCGACAAATCCTGTGGCAGGGCGGCGCGGGGAAGCAACGGTAATCGAAATAAATTCCGTTGCAAAGTATGGGACGTAAAAAAAGCGGCAGGGAGTTATCCCATGCCACTCGTAACTATTTGTTTTTATTGAGTATTTATTTTTTTTGTGGGACCGCGACCTGTGCGTCGAGATGCGGCCCGATTTCGCGCCGCAGGAATTCGTGAAAGTGCTGCATGCCGTCTTCCAGCGGCGATTGGTAGGGGCCGGCATCTGTGAGGCCTGCTTGATACAGCGCTTTGCGTCCCGCCGTCATGCGGTCGATGATTTCACGGTCTTCCACGGCGGTTTCGCGATAGGCGGCCTGCTCGGCTGCGATGAACTCGCGCTCGAACAGCACGATGTCTTCGGGGTAATAAAACTCCACCACGTTGGTGCAGGCTTCGGGGCCGCGCGGAATGATGTTGCTTACCACCAGCACGTGCGGATACCACTCGACCATCAGCGCTGGGAAGTAGGTCAGCCAGATCGCGCCGTGCGCCGGTAGTTTTCCGTCGTCGTGACGCATGAGCTGCTCGTGCCAGCGCCGGTAAATATCGCTACCGGGCTTGGCGAGGCCGCGTTTGACGCCGCAAGTTTGTACGCTATGCCAATCGCCGAATTCCCACTGTAGATCGGCCACGTTGACGAAGCCGCTCAAGCCCGGATGAAACGGCTCGACGTGATAATCCTCGAGGTAAACCTCGATGAAGGTTTTCCAGTTGCAGGCGTATTCCTCGGTCTCCACGCGGTCGAACATGAAGCCGTCGAAATCAAGCGCTTTCGCCGCGCCCAGCGCAGCGAGATCGCGCGGGATGTCGCGCTGGCCCGCGAACAGCAGGCCGTTCCAGTTTTGCAGCGGGGTGCGCGCGAGATCGAGACAGGGGTTCTGCGCAAACTGCGGCGCGCCGAGCAGTTTGCCATCCAGCCCATAGGTCCAGCGGTGCAGCGGGCATACGATGTTTTTCGAATTGCCGCGACCTTGCAGCATGATCGCCTGGCGGTGGCGGCAGATATTGCCGAGCAGCGACACGCCATCCGCGTTACGCACCAGCGCTTTGGCGTCGTTGGCCCACGACAGCGCATGGTAGTCGCCGGCGTTGGGCGTCAGCAGCTCGTGGCCGGTGTAGTTGGGGCCGGCATCGAACAGGAGGCGTTTTTCGAGTTCGTAAATGCGCGGATCGAAATACCAATCGACGGGCAGTTGCGACGTGGTGGCCCTGCCGAGGGCAACAGCGCTGGAAAGATCAGACATGCAGTAAGGGCGTGAAAGGGGGCACGAAGTCGGTGGCGAAGTCGATGAAACAACAATCAGTATATGTGGTGTAAGGGACTGATTTTCAAGACTTTTAGGCGGAAAAGAGGGGCTATTCTTCCCCAAGTCCCTGCAAAAAGCAACGATAAATCCGGATCACTTTGTAACCTTATGTTTATAAAAAGAAATATCGCCATAGTGGGCGACGGTCGATTCGCCGGTGTTATCCGTATCGGTGGCGATGGCAATGCCGATAATGCGCGGCGCGTCTTCGCCGAACGCCGCCTTGAAATCCGCCGCCACGTCGCGCTCTACCGCGAGCCACTGGTTAACGCGGGATGCGCCGCTTTCGACGACAATCATACGCACCAGTTCGGTGTAGCTGCTGGTGACGATGGTTCCCGCGAGCGCCTTGCCGTCCCACAGGTAACACAGCGTCGCCGTCGGCAGATTCGGATCATGCAGCGCGCGCGCGAGTCGAATTTTGGTGCGTTGAGTGAACGACAGTTTTTCCAGCGGGTAGTCGAACATCACATACACGCGCGCCGGATAGTCGTCGCCTTCCCGTGTGCGGATATCGCTGTTTTTCAGGGTGTTGGATATTTTCCAGCGCCATTTGAGGGTGGGGAAATCAGCGGGATTCACGTTGATGGCGCGGCTTAAGCCCGAGGCGGCGGCGCTGGAATCCGCGCGCACCACCGTGACACCGGCGTCGTCCACCAGCGTATAGCGTGTGAGGTTTTTGGCGCCGGACACGCCCAGCGGCTTCCATGGTTCGGGCAGGGCCGCGCCGGACTTGAGCACCGAAAAAATGCCTGCGGGCATCGTCTCCCCTTGTGTCCATGCCACGGTCGTCGCGCCGACAGCCGCCAGCGTGACCATGCACTTAAGCCAGCGTGACCATGCACTTAAGCCAGCGTGTTGTTGGCATCGAGGATGGCCCGTTCCGACCAGCGCCGGTAGTCTTCCGGGCGGTCGATGTCCCACAGTGTTTCCAGCTCGCGCCAGCGCCAGCCGAGCGATTGCAGCCGTTCGCGCGTGGCGGCGAGCACCGTGTCGCCGCCCCACGCGATGCCGTCAAACAGGCGCGCGTCGCATTGCGCAAGGCCGATCAACGCATAGCCGCCGTCGTCGGCGGGTATCAGCACCGCGTCATTGCCCCCTTGTGCTGGATCGAGGGCGGCGTGTGCATCGCGCAGATGTTGTTCGGTGAGCACCGGACAATCCGTGCCGATAACGATGACTCGTGCGTGACGCGCCAGCCCATCCTCGAACGCATGACACATGCGCGCGCCGAGATCGCGGCCGCGCTGCGGCGCCAGTGCCACGCCGAAGCGGCGCCCGCACTCTTGCAGGAAGTCGTCTTCGGCGTCCGGCGCGCAGTGCAGCTCGACCGGGCCGAGTCCGGCGCTGGTGGCGGTGAGCAGCGCGCGGTGCAGCAGTTGGCGATGCAGCGCCGCCGCGCCTTCGGCACCCAGCAGCGGAATCAGGCGCGTCTTCACCTCGCCCGGGCGCGGCGCCTTGGCGAACACAATGGTCAGCGCGTCACAGCTTGTGAGTGACATAACTGCTTGCGAGTTTATTCGGATCAGCGCCCAGCCAATACTGCAACCGCAGTCGCCACATCAAAAAAATCGTGCGCCACACGCCATGTTTTTCCCAGCGTCGACCGGAGGTCGTGACGCGGTGGCGCAACGTCAGCGGCTTGCCGAATGCCTTGAGTTTTTTGGTGATGGCAATGTCTTCCATCAGTGCAATGTCGGGGTAGCCGCCCGTCGCCTCGAACAACGAGCGCGTAACAAAAATGCCCTGATCGCCGGTGGCCATACCTGTCACGCGCGAGCGAAAATTCATCATGGTGCCGATCAGGCGCAGCAGCGGATGCGTGCCGCTGATGGTGACATCAAAGCGGCCCCAGGTTTTGCGCTCGCGGTTCAGGCCATCGACGATCAACCGGTCCGCTGCGGGGGGCAGCCGGCAGTCGGCGTGCAGGAACAGCAGCAAGTCGCCGCGCGCCTGTGCCGCCCCCGCATTCATCTGGCGCGCGCGGCCACGCGGCGCGCTGATAACCTGATCGGCAAACGGACGGGCCAGATCAATCGTCGCATCGGTGCTGCCGCCATCCACCACCACGATTTCCACGCCACGCGCGCGCAAGTCCGCCAGCGCTTGCAGCGCCCCGGAGATCGTTTCAGCTTCGTTTATTGCTGGGATGATGACGGACAACACACGAGATTATTTCTTGCTGTCGTTAAGACCCCAATCATAATCCAGATGCCTGATCTCGGCCTTGCCGTCGCGGATGATCTTCTGCTGCTCGGCGTTGTCGGTGAGCAGGTTTGCGTACTTGGCAAAAAACTGCTCGCGTGACTTGATGCCTTTCAGGCCGCTGGTGAAATCGACCGAGTACCACTTGAAGATTTCGGATACTTCGAGCGCGTTGCCGGCGGCGCTCAGACGATTGCGCGACTTGTCTGACAAAAACCGCGTCGTCTGCTCTTCGAGCTGGGCATCGATCCGTTCGGCGACAAACGCCTCTTCGCGCAGCATCGGGCAGCCTATCGAGGCGCAGTTCACCGCAAAGTGTATGCGCGGATCGTCGTAAACGCCCTTGGCGCGGATGGTGTCGTGCTCAATGTTATCCAGCGTCATCTTGCGACCGAACAGGCTGATGAAGTTATCCTTGAACGGGTTGCCGAATACCTTGCCGTAATCCCACACCGATTTGATGTTGGGATAGCGCAGCAGGATTTTCTCGATCATGTTGGCGTTGTAGGCGTTAAGCAAAAACGCGAGTTGCTGATTTTTGTTCCAGCTTTTGAAGTCGGCTTCGCTCACCTTGGCGAGCGTATCGAGATAGGTTTTCAGCGCGGCGCGATCCTTGGCGATATCGGCGTAGCGCACTTGTGAGGCCTTGCCGCCGTCGATCAAGACCACGTGTTTTTTCAGCAGCGCACTCCACGGCGCGTGGGTGTGGTCGAATTGCGCCCATGCGGTCGTGGCGCAAAGCAGCCACAATGATAGTATCGTAAGTATTTGTTTATAAATCATATTCTATCAATGGTGTTCTGCCGGCGATGCCGCTTTGGCGCCTTTTCCGAGTAGTCCAAGCGCGGCGCACACGACGGCGCTGACACCGCCCGTGCCGCGTCGCCAATCGTTGAACGCGGCGGCGAACGTCAACTGCTGTTCCGTGGTCTGCGCCTTCTTCCATACGCCCGCCGCGTACTTGTTGGCTTCGGCGAGCGTTGGGTAAATGTGCATGGTGCCGAGTATTTTATTCAGGCCGATGCCGTGTTTCATGGCCGTGACGTATTCGACCAGCAAGTCGCCCGCGTGTTCCCCGGCGATGGTGACGCCGAGTATTTTGTCACTGCCCGGCGCGGTGATGACTTTCACCAAGCCGTGCGCCTCGCTGTCGGCAATCGCGCGATCCAGATCGTCGATGCCGTAGGTGGTGACTTCGTGAGGGATGTTTTTTTCTTTGGCTTCGGTTTCGTTGATGCCCACACGCGCCACTTCGGGCTCGGTAAAGGTGCACCACGGCACCACCGAATAATCTACCTTGAATTTTTTCAGATTACCGAACAGCGCATTCACCGCGCAATACCACGCCATGTGCGCCGCCGTGTGGGTGAATTGATATGGCCCGGCCACGTCGCCACAGGCAAAAATATTCGGGTATATCGTTTCCAGATACTCGTTCACCTCGACCACCCGCTTAGCAGGGATGCCGAGTTCCTCCAAACCGTAACCGGCGAGATTCGCCACGCGCCCCACCGCGCAGAGGATTTCATCGAAGGCGATGCGTGTCTCGACGCCGTTGTTTTCGACGATCAGAAACTTTTCGCCGTTTTCAATCACCACCTGTTTGGCCTTGTGATGGACCAGCACCCTGATGCCTTCCGCCTCAAAGCGCCGGGTGACCAGTGCCGAGACGTCGGGGTCTTCGCGCATCAAAATGCGCGGCAGCATTTCCACTTGCGTTACTTGCGAGCCAAAACGCGCGAAGCATTGCGCGAGTTCGCAACCGATGGGGCCGCCACCTAGGACAATCAGGCGCTTGGGCAGCACACGCAGGTTCCACAGGTTGTCCGAGGTCAGCGGCTTGGCTTCGGCCAACCCCGGTATCGGCGGAATGAACGGTCGCGCGCCGGCGGCGATGACGATGTTTTTGGTGGTCAGGGTTTTGCCGCAGACAGTGACTTCCCACGGCGAGATGATTTTTGCCTCGCCTTGAATGCACTCCACGCCCAGCCCGGTGTAACGCTCGACGGAATCATGCGGCTCGATTTCCTTTACGATGCGCTGCACGCGCTCCATCACTTCGGCGAAATCAAACTCGGCGCTGGCGGAGTGTATGCCGAATTCCTTCGATCGTTTGACGTGCGACAGCAGCTTGGCCGAGCGGATCAGCGCCTTCGACGGCACGCAGCCGGTGTTCAGACAGTCCCCACCCATTTTGTGCTTTTCGATCAGCGTGACCTTGGCTTTGACGGCGGCTGCGATGTACGAAGTGACCAGCCCCGCCGAGCCGCCGCCGATCACCACCACGTTGCGGTCATACGA
>VFLF01000552.1 GCA_009885185.1 Nitrosomonadales bacterium
GTGGTTCCATTGCATGGATTCCCGCCTTCGCGGGAATGACAGTTTCCTTGTATGTTGCTCCGTCCTTAGCGCAACCTTTCGACAGTTACCCGTCAAAACCCGTGCGCGTGCTCGTCGGTCTCGCGCCCGGCGGCGGCACCGACATCATCGCGCGGCTGCTGACGCAGAAAATGAGCGACAACCTGAAGCGCTCGTTCATTGTCGAAAACCGTACCGGCGCGGGCGGCACGGTGGCGTATGCTTTCGTGGCGAAATCGCCGCCCGACGGCTACACGCTGCTGGCGGTGGCGAGCGGTTATTCGATTACGCCGGCGGTGTATGCCAAATTGAGTTACGACCCGATCCGCGATTTCACGCCCATTTCAGTCGTGGTGCAGGCGCCGATTGTGCTGATGGTGCATCCGGCGCTGCCGGCGCGTTCGGTGAAGGATTTACTCGCGCTCGCGCGCAGTCCGCGTGCACGGCTCGACGCGGCCTCCGCAGGGCACGGCACGTCCAACCATCTTGCGCTGGAATTGTTCAACAGCCTCGCCGGCGTGAAAATCGCCCATGTGCCGTACAAAGGCACTGGGCAGGCGCTGGTGGATTTGATGGCGGGGCAGGTGCAGGTGATGTTCGGCAATATTCTGTCGTCGCTGCAATACGTGAAGATCGGCAAAATCCGCGCGCTGGCGGTCACCAGCGCCAAACGTTCGAGTGCGATATCGGAATTGCCGACGGTGATGGAGTCGGGCGTGCCGGGCTATGAAACCACCACGTGGCATGGCTGGCTTGCGCCGGCGGGTTTGCCGCAAGAACTGGTCACGAAACTCAATACCGAACTCGCGCGCGCGGTGCGCTCGCGCGAGGTGCTGGAGAAATTAAGCGATGACGGCGGCGAGCCGGTGGCGGGGTCGCCGGAGCATTTCAGGAATCACATCGCCACCGAGATCGCGCGCTGGCGCAAGGTGGTGCGCGATGCGGGGATACGTGCGGAGTAATGTTAGGCACTCTAAGTCCCTCCCACCGCTTGTGGGGGGAGGTTAGGAGGGGGGGGATTAGCTCTTCGCCAACCGGCGCACCGCTTCCGGCAACGGTATCGACTTCTGCGTCTGCGGATCAAACCACACTGACACGCCGTAACCTTCTGCCGCGATGGCGCCGTTGTTCTTCAGCAGGTAGTGCGTGCGTACGCTGCTTGTGCCCTTGCGTCCGAGATAAATCTCCACCGTCACCGTGCCGGGGTAATGCAACGGCGCGCGAAACGAACACGCCGATGCCGCCAGCACGGGGATCGGCGCGGGCGGCGTCATCGCCAGTCCCAGCGTGTGCACCCAGCGCATGCGCGCTTCTTCCATGTAACGGTAATACTCCGCGTTGTTGACATGCTGATCGGCGTCCATATCGGCGAAGCGCAGCGGCAATTGGCACTCAAAGACCTTGAGCAGCGAAGTTTCAACGTTGATGTCGTTGGTGGAGATTTCAATCATTGAGGTATCTTTTAAAAATGCAATAAAAAATGCGAACGTTTGAATCAGAATTTCCGGGAAACGCTGTCCGTACAAAAAAATCCCCCGCACACAGCGGGGGATTCATTTTACGTGTGGCAATGGACGATTACTTGATGTCCAGTATCTTCATTGCCTTAGCCAGTGTATCCACCGACTCCTGATGCTTGCCGGCCTTGTGCAGCGTTTCTCCTTCGGCGCGCATTTTTTTGACATCCGCCATCTGCGTTGCGCTGAGCTTGGGATTTTTCGCCAAGGCATCATCGATTTTTTTCATATCGGCCGGGCAGTGAAACGCCATGGCTGAGCTGCTGGCCAGGGCGAAGGCGGCTGCTACAACAAGCTGTTTCATTTTCATGGGTACTCCTCCGGATGGGTTACTGTGAGCCACGGTTGTGGCCACGGGATGAGTGTAATCCGCCAGGGGTATCGACTCAAGCGTGCGTGAGCCGCGTGTATGAGCCGCTATGTCTTCGCCCGCGCCACCGGATTGCGCAGCACGCCGATATCGTCCTGAATCACCTCGCACACCATGCCGTCCTGCAAATCAGGAATGGTGGCGTTGTCCACGCCCAGCCACAGCACGTCACCCGGCCACAGCGTGGTGTATTGGGTGATTTTCGCGATGTAATGTTGTGCCGAGAAAATCATTTTGTCGGTGGGGTAGCTCGAGACTTCCTTGCCGTCGAGATTGACCTTGATGGTGAGCGCCAGCGGATCAAGGCCGGTGGCGATGAACGGGCCCATCGGCTTCCAGTTGTCGCAGTTTTTCGCGCGCCACAGCGTGCGGTCTGAGGCTTGCCAGCCGCGATCGCTGACATCGTTGCCGAGCGTGTAGCCGAGAATGCAAGACAGGGCATTAGCCTCGGTGAGGTTTTTAGCTGTTTTGCCGACCACCGCGACGAGCTCGCCTTCGTATTGCACCGGGCCGGGCGAATCGGCGGGGATCACGATGGTGTCGCCGGTGGCGCACAGCGCGCTGGGCGAACGGTAGCCGATGTCGGCTTTGGTGGGCGGCTTGGTGTTGGTGCCTTTGCGCTGGTTGCTCCAATCGATGACCTTCAGTTGCTGCAACGTGAGCA
>VFLF01000845.1 GCA_009885185.1 Nitrosomonadales bacterium
GAAATCGCGCCCCTTCGCGGCGTAGATGCGCCGCACGGCTTCCGGCGTGGATGCCACCAAGGCATAGGCCACGTCCAGCGGGATCAGAGCGACACCGCCGCCACGCACCACGTCAAACACGCGTTGCGCGTCGCGTTCGACTTGCGCCACCAGTACCGGTTCCGGTTTGTCTAAACTCTCAGAAAGCAAAGCGGCTCATGCCTCCATCCACCGGAATCACCGTGCCGGTGATGTATCCGGCCAGCGGCGACGACAGAAAAATTGCCAGATTCGCGATTTCATCCGCCTCTCCAAAACGCCCGGCGGGAATTTCCGCTTGCGAGAATTCGCGCCGCGCTTCATCGGTGGGGTAGCGCTTGTCGATCTGTTCGCTGCGGATACGGCCCGGCTGCAACGAATTGAGGGTGATGTTAAAGGGCGCCGTCTCGCGCGACAGCCCCTTGGCCCAAACATGCACCGCAGCCTTGGCACTAAACGCGGCATTCAGAATCTTCGGTTCCGAGGTGCCGGTCAAATTGACGATGCGGCCGAAGTTGTTTTTCTTCATTGACGGCACGATCGCATGCGTCAATTCGCGGATACGTCAAAAATTGAGCGTCATGCCTTCCTGCCATTGCTCCTTGCTGGCGTCAAAGGTGATCGGCCGACTGCCGCCCGCGGCATTGATCAGTATATCCACGCGCCCCAGCGCTTCTAGCGCGCGCGCCGCCAAGGCCTCGGACGCATTCTCCGGATAAAAATCAGCGTAGATCAACACCGGCGGCACACCGCCCGCATGCGCGATTTCCGCTGCCAGTTCTTCCAGCAAATGCTTGCGCCGCGCCACCGCCGCGACTTTCACACCTTCGCGCGCCAATCCCAGCGCGGTCGCGCGCCCAATGCCGCGACTCGCGCCCGTTACCAGCGCGCATTGCCCCTTTAGCTGCAAATCCATTGTGGTTACTCCATGACTCGACAAATAGCGGCTACTGCAAAATCGGCTACATTATCGACGATCATAACTGGCAACGTTTCCAATCGCATCCGAATCGCAATGTGAAATCACTCAAACAAAAAATATTGTTTTAAAACAAATACTTACATGGCCATTACAAACACCGGTATCACCACGCGCCGCTGGACCGAACAGCGCTGGCTGCTCGACAACATCATCCGCTCGGTCGGCGTTGATTGGGATCAGCCGCGCACGATTAGCTACAACACGCCCTGCGGCGTCGAAGCCAATGCAGATTTCGCTGGCATTCGCGAACGCGTCAAGAAATACGCCGATATCTCGCCCGCGTTTGAAACCGCCGCGCGTCGCCGAGAAACCAAGGCGCGCGCCGCCGATGACGCCGGCGAACTGGTCACCGCGCGCAACAATTATTTTTTCGCCGCGATTCATTACGCCGCCGCGCAATGGCCGCACGATGAAAACAGCGAAAAAAATCTCGCGCTCAATGCGGCCAAGCGTGATTGTTATTCTCGCTATGCGAATTACGCCGATCACCACGTAGAGGCCGCGTGGGTGCCGTTTCAGGGCCGGTTTTTACCTGGCTGGCTGCATCTGCCCCCCGGCTACAGCGGCGGCAAATTGCCCGCGATTTGGTCGATTCCCGGCATGGATGGTTTCAAGGAGGCCAACGTCGCTCTATACGGCGACCGCTGGCTCGCGCGTGGCATCGCGGTGCTGGCACTAGAAGGGCCGGGCCAATATGAAAGCGCGGTCAATGGCATACACGTCAGCGTTCCCAACTGGATGGAGGCCGCGAAGGCGGTGATGGACTGGATGGCCGCACGCCCGGAGCTCGATTCACAGCGCATCGGTATCGCCGGTAATAGCTTTGGTTCATTTTTCGGCACACTGGCAGCGGCGCATGAGCCGCGCTTTCGCGCCTGTGCGGTGGCGTCCACCTGCCTTGAACCGAGCTGCCACACGATATTCGAGGAGGCCTCGCCCACCTTCAAGCGCAGATTCATGTACATGTCGGGCTACACCGACGAACAAAAATTCGACGTGTTCCGCAAATCACTGACGTGGGAGGGCCACGCCGACAAAATCCGCATACCGTATCTGTGCGTGGTGGGCGAATCCGACGAACTGAGCCCGCTCGAACACGCCGAGCGCCTGCTGCAAACGCTCGGCTGCCCGAAGCAACTGGTGGTGTATCAGGATTCGCGTCACTCCGTCGGCAACGTGCCATCGGCGAATCTGGGACCACATCCGCAGTCGCTGGTGGCGGATTGGATGCACGCGCGGCTCAACGACAAAACCTTTGCCTCGGAACGCTGGTTCGTGGAATCCAGCGGACGTGTTATCAAAACCGCTTACGGAAACTCACATGACTAAACCCTTCATCCAGCCCAAAATTTCCGTGCGCGATCACGTCAGCCCCGAAGAATGGGAAGCCCGCGTCAATCTCGCCGCCTGTTACCGGCTGATCGATCTGTACGGCATGAGTGATCACATTTCCAACCACGTTACCGTGCGCGTGCCGGGCACGCAGAATGAATTCCTGATCAACCCCTACGGCATCTTCTACGATCAGATGACAGCCTCGTGCATGATCCGCATCGATATCGACGGCAATATTCTGTTCAACCCGTCCGAAGGCTACGAAGTCAACCGGTCGGGCTACATCATTCACGGCGCGATACATAAGGCGCGTCACGACGTCGATTGCATCATCCACACGCATACGCTGACCGGCATGACCGTGGCCTCGATGCAGTGCGGCCTGCTGCCGATCGCACAAATGTCGATGCGCTGGGTCAAGGGCGTGTCGTACCACGATTACGAAAGCATCGTCGCCATGGACGAACGCGAGCGCATGGTGCGCGATCTGGGCCAAAACAACGTGATGATCCTGCGCAACCACGGGCTGCTGACCTGCGGGGCAAACATCCCGCAGTGTTTTAACAACATGTTCTGGCTCAAACGCGCCTGCGATCTGCAAGTGATGTTTTTATCGTGCAATCAACAAGTGACGAGATTATCGGACGAGGTGATCGACAAAACCTGGGGTGCCTATCAGCCCGGCGGCAGCCGCCACAAGCAGCAAAAGCACGGCCAGTTGGAATGGCCGGCGCTGCTGCACAAGCTGGATTCGATGGATCCATCGTACCGCGAGTAACTACAGAACGATCAGGCCCACAGTCAGCGCCGC
>VFLF01000065.1 GCA_009885185.1 Nitrosomonadales bacterium
ACGAGCGCAGCATCACGGTTTGCAGCAATTGCGCGTCGGGCCGCTCGCGCACCTTGGCGAGCAGCGCGGCGTAATCCTTGGCGTGCGGCTTGTCGCCGCCGCCGAGATCAAAACCAAAGCTGCCGAGAAACTCTCGCAGCGCGGCGAGTTTTTCCGGCGTGGGGCCTTCATGCACGCGAAACAGCATCAGCTGGCCGTGTTCCGACAAAAAATCCGAGGCGCAGACGTTGGCCGCCAGCATGCACTCTTCAATCACGCGATGCGCATCATTGCGCTTCACCGGCACGATGCGCTCTATCTTGCGTTGATCGTTGAAAATGATTTCGGTTTCGGTGGTCTCGAAATCGATGGCGCCGCGCTTGGCGCGCGCCTTTACCAGCTTGCCGAACAGCGTATAAAGATTCTTCAGTTGCGGCAGCAGCTTTTGTTGCTCCGGCGTGCCGGCTTTCTTGTCGGCCAGCATCGCCGCGACGACGGTGTAGGTGAGTCGCGCGTGCGAGCGCATCACCGCCTGATGAAACGAATAGCCGACGATCGCGCCCTGCGCGCTGATGGTCATGTCGCAGGCCATGCACAAGCGATCCACCTGCGGGTTGATCGAACACAAACCGTTGGACAAGTGCTCCGGCAGCATGGGGATTACCTGCCGCGGGAAATACACCGAGTTGCCGCGCGTCTGTGCTTCCACATCCAGCGCATCTCCCGGCTTCACGTAATGACTGACATCGGCAATGGCCACGATCAGTCGAAAGCCGCCGCGGCCCCAGCGCGATACCGTCTCGCAATACACCGCGTCGTCAAAGTCGCGTGCGGTTTCGCCGTCGATGGTGACCAGCGGCAAGTTGCGCAAATCAAGCCGGCCCTTGCAATCCTTGGCGCTGACCACCGGCGCGTAGGTCGCCGCGAGTTTTTCCACCGCCGGCGGAAACTCGTGCGGCAGCGAATGCTTGCGCAACGCGATTTCTATTTCCATGCCGGGGTCGCCGTAGTCGCCGAGCACTTCCACCACGCGCGCCACCGGCTGGCTGTGCCGCGCCGGTTGCGCAATCAGTTCGACGCTCACCACCTGCCCTGCCTTGGCGTTGCCGGTTTGATCCGGCGGCACGAGGAATTCCTGGCTGATGCGTTTGTCTTCCGCCACCACGAAAAACACGCCGTGGCGATTTTGCAAGCGCCCGACGTGATGTGTTTTCGCGCGTTCCAGAATTTCAGCGATTTTGCCTTCGGGGCGCCCACGGCGATCCATGCCGGCAATACGCGCCATCACACGGTCGCCGTGCAGCACCTTGCGCATTTCGTCGGGGCCGAGAAACATGTCCGGGCCTTTGTCGTCGCGCACCAGAAAGCCGAAACCGTCAGGATGTCCCTGCACTTTACCGGCCACCAGATCGAGTTTTTCGACGATACAAATCGCCTCGCGCCGATTGCGCATGATCTGGCCTTCGCGTTCCATCGCCGCGAGGCGACGCGCAAAGGGTTCAGCCTCGTCGTCGCGTATGCCAAGCAGCGCCATCAGTTCCTGCTCCGGCACCGGCACGCCGCGCTCTTTGAGTGTCGCCAGGACAAACTCGCGACTGGGCAACGGATGTTCGTAGCGCTCGGCTTCGCGCGCGTACTGCGGATCGCTACGGTCGCGGCCCGTAGCGGCAAGCTTGGGTTGGTGCGTGCCGCGCGGCACGCGAGGCGCTCTGGCTTCACGCGGCGCACGCGGTTCGCGTGCCTCGCGCGGGACTCGGCTACCGTGTGTAGCGGCGGATTTTCCGCCGGCCCTGGTTTTGCCGTGCGACGCCGAAGGTGCGGCGGCAGCGCGGGTGGGAGATTTTTTCTTGCGTGTTTTCATTTGCTCAATTCAAGTCGTTCGGATAAAATCGCCGCCTGCTTTGCAGCGCCCAGGTGGCGGAATTGGTAGACGCACCAGCTTCAGGTGCTGGCGGGTAATACCGTGGGGGTTCGAGTCCCTTCCTGGGCACCAGAATGGTTTTAAGGTTCAATAGTATTTTAAGGTTCAATAGTACGATGGCGAATGCGGAACGATGAGAATCGTTCCGCATTTTTCATTTGGAGTGGCGTGTCGCTCTACCGCTGCCACTAACACTAGTCACGCTAATCCACAAACGGATGCCGCCGCACGATGGTCTGCTCGCGGTCGGGGCCGGTGGAAACGATGTCGATCGGCACGCCGCAGACTTCCTGCACGCGATTCAGATAATTTTGCGCGGCTTTCGGCAGTTTGTCGAATTGCGTAATGCCCAGTGTGCTGTCGCTCCAGCCGGGCATTTCCTCGTACACCGGCTCGCACTGCGCCAGCAGTTCTCCGCCAAACGGCAGGATGTCGCGCGCGACGCCGTTCATCTTGTAGCCCACGCCCAGTTGCACGCGCTCCATGCCGTCCATCACGTCGAGCTTCATCACGCACAGACCCGAAACGCCGTTGATCTGGATGGCGCGCTTTAACGCCGCGGCGTCAAACCAGCCGCAGCGCCGCGGACGGCCCGTGGTGGCGCCGAACTCGTTGCCGCGCGTGGCAAGGTATTTGCCGGTGTCGTCTTCGAGTTCGGTCGGAAACGGTCCCGAACCGACGCGCGTGGTGTAGGCCTTGGTGATGCCCAGCACGTATTGCAGCGCGCCCGGCCCGACACCTGAACCCGCCGCGGCGGCGCCCGCAACGCAGTTGCTGGAGGTGACAAACGGGTAAGTACCGTGGTCGATATCCAGCAGCGTGCCCTGCGCGCCCTCGAACAACAGGTTCTTGCCGGCCTGCTGCGCCTCGTACAGCATGCGCGGCACGTCGGCCATCATCGGCTTGATGCGCTCGCCGCAAGCCAGCGTTTCATCGAGCGTCTTGTTGAAGTCGATGATGTCGGCCTTGAAATAATTTTTCAGCACGAAGTTGTGAAAATCCAGCACTTCGCCCAGCTTGGCAGCGAAGCGTTCGCGGTGAAACAAATCCTGCAAACGGATGCCGCGCCTTGCCACTTTGTCTTCGTACGCCGGGCCGATGCCGCGGCCCGTGGTGCCGATCTTGCCCGCGCCCTTGGCTGCCTCACGTGCGCGATCGAGCGCCACGTGATGCGGCATGATGATCGGACACGCTTCGCTGATGAACAAACGCGACGTCACGTTGACGCCCATTTTTTCCAGCGTATCGAGTTCTTCCAGCAGCGCTTGCGGCGACAACACCACGCCATTGCCGATGTAGCAGGCGACATCGGCGCGCAGCACGCCCGACGGGATCAGGTGCAGCACCGTTTTTTTGCCGTTGATCACCAGCGTGTGCCCGGCGTTATGTCCGCCCTGAAAGCGCACCACGCCCTGCGCATGATCGGTGAGCCAGTCAACGATCTTGCCCTTGCCTTCGTCGCCCCATTGAGCGCCCACCACGACTACGTTCTTCGACATACGTAACGCCTTATACCGTCAATAAATTATTGTTTAAAAACATATACTTATACTATACCCTTCACCACAACCCATGCACCGTCGCGGCGCACCAGCCGGCGGTCGCAGCCCAGCTCACCGCGTGTGGCGGCGTGCCCCGGCAAATCGACGATGACGATCTCTCCGCGCCTGCGCAGCGCCGTGATGCGCTTTTGCAGCACGACATCAGCCGGTTTATACGGCGCCAGCACACCCGCCTTCGCGCCGCCGTTGGGACGAGCGGAGGCAAGCTCACGCAAATCCATGCTGAAACCGGTGGCAGGACGCGCCCGACCAAACGCCTTGCCGACTTCATCGTAACGTCCGCCCAGTGCAATCGCGTTGGGGCAGCCTCTGGTGTAGGCGGCGAACACCATGCCGCTGTGATAGTGGTAGCCGCGCAGGTCGGCCAGATCAAATGCCAGCGTATGCACCAGCGGTTTCAATTCCGCCGCCACGGTTTCCAGCTCATCCAGCGCTGTTCTGATTTCAGGATAATCCGGCAGCGACTTGCGCGCACGCGCCAGCACTTTTTTGTCGCCGTACAATTCCGGCAACAGCATCAACGCCTGCCGCGCTTTCTTGTCCACCTGCTTGCAGAGTTCCTTGAGCGCAGAAGCATCCTTGGTCTGCATCGCGCCAAACAATTCTTTTTCCAACCCGGCGGCAATCCTCGCGCCTTTGACCAGACCGCGAAACACGGCGACATGGCCAAGATCAAGATGGATTTTTCCTATCCCGGCAATCGCCAGTGCTTGCAGCATCAATTGCTGAATTTCCAGATCACTTTCCAGCCCGGCATGGCCATAGAGTTCTGCACCAATCTGTAGCGGTTCGCGGGTGCGAGTCAATCCCGATGGCAGGGTATGCAGCACACTGCCCGCGTAACACAGACGGGTGACGCCCTTGCGGTTAAGCAA
>VFLF01000828.1 GCA_009885185.1 Nitrosomonadales bacterium
ATCGCGGCGCACATTGCGTATGGCCACTTTGGCGTTTTCGCCTTCGCCCTTGACAATTTTGGTGAGATCGCGGCGGCGTTCTTCGGTCAATGCCGGCATCGGCACGCGCACCATCTCGCCCATGGTGCTGGGATTCAACCCAAGACCCGAATCGCGTATCGCTTTTTCGATGGCGCCGGCCATTTTCTTTTCCCATGGCGAGACGCCGATGGTGCGCGCGTCGAGCAAGGTGACGTTGGCCACGCCTGGAATCGCGGTGGGCGTGCCGTAGTAATCCACCATCACGTGATCGAGTATGCCCGGATGCGCGCGGCCCGTGCGCACTTTAGCCAGATCGGCTTTCAGCGCATCGAGTGATTTTTTCATTTTCTGCTCGGCAGTGCTTTTGACATCAGCAATCATGATTTCCTCCGCTGGTCTGAGTTACACATGCACCATGGTACCCTCATCGGCGCCCATCACCACGCGCTTCAAGGCACCCGGTGCAAAAATACTGAACACATTGATGGGCATTTTCTGATCGCGGCACAAGGTCAGCGCCGTGGCATCCATCACTTTCAGATTTTTGATTATCGCCTCGTCAAACGACAGTTTTTTGTAGCGCACCGCGCTGGCATCCTTCTTGGGATCGGCGCTGTACACGCCGTCCACCTTGGTCGCCTTGAGCACCAGTTCGGCGTTAATTTCCATGCCGCGCAATGCCGCCGCGGTATCGGTGGTGAAAAACGGATTGCCCGTGCCCGCCGCGAAAATCACGATCTTGCCTTCCTCAAGGTAGCGCATCGCCTTGCCCCGAATATAGGGTTCAACCACCTGCTCCACGTTCAGGGCCGACTGCACGCGGCTGATGAGGTTCGCGCGGCGCATCGCATCCTGCAAGGCAAGCGCGTTCATGATCGTGGCCAACATGCCCATGTAGTCGGCGGTGGCGCGATCCATATGCGCCGCCGCTGGCGCCACGCCGCGAAAAATATTGCCGCCGCCGATCACCACCGCGATTTCAACACCCAATTTCGCCACATCGCCGATTTCGCCAACGATGCGCTCAATCACATCCTGATTGATGCCGTAACTGTCCTCGCCCATCAACGCTTCGCCGCTCAGTTTGACCAGGATGCGCTTGTAGAGAGGTTTGTCCGACATGGGCAGAATTTCCTTAACTATTTGTTTTTAATAACTATTTACTTGCGGCACTCACTGCCGCCTGTACTTCGGCGGCGAAGTCATCCTTCTTCTTCTCCAGCCCTTCGCCGACAATATAAAGCGTAAACGATGCCACGGTGGCGCTGTTCGCCTTCAGCAATTGCTCGATGGTTTGCTTGTCGTTTTTGACAAACGGCTGACCGAGCAAGGTGACTTCTTTCAGGTATTTCTGTACCGAACCTTCGACCATTTTTGCCACGATGTCGGCGGGTTTGCCGGACTCCGCCGCCTTGGCTGCCGCAACCTCGCGCTCTTTCTGAATCAGTGCGGCGGGAACCTGCTCCTTTGCCAGCGACACCGGCTTGGTTGCGGCAATTTGCATGGCCAGATCCTTGGCCAGAACATCATTGCCGCCCGCTACATCAATCATCACGCCGATTTTCGCGCCGCCATGAATGTAGGTGGTGAGTTTTCCCTGCGCCGGCATGCGCGCAAAGCGGCGCAGACTGACGTTTTCGCCGAGCTTGCCCACCAGCGCCTTGCGGGATTCTTCGACTGACGTGCCATTGAAATCCAGCGCCGACAGCGCGGCAACATCGGACGGGTTTTTGCTTGCAACTAAAGCCGCCGCCGCCGTCGCAAACGCCAGAAAATCCGTGTTCTTCGCGACGAAATCGGTTTCGCAATTGACTTCGAGGATCGCGCCCAGTTTGCCATCCGCTGCAACGTGCGTGGCGACCACGCCTTCAGCCGCGACGCGGGAAGCCGCCTTGGTTGCCTTGTTGCCGAGCTTCACCCGCAGAATATCCTCCGCCTTGCTCATGTCGCCGGCGGCTTCGGTCAGCGCCTTTTTACATTCCATCATCGGCGCGTCGGTCTTCTCGCGCAATTCCTTCACCATACCTGCCGTAATTTCCGCCATCACACACTCCATACATTAAAAAAAGGGGCGCCCACGTCTCCGAGCCGCCCCTTGTTCAATCCGAAAGGGACTTCTTATTTGTCTTCGTCGACTTCAATGAATTCTTCGCCGCCCGGCGCGACGATTTCATTCAGGCTGTCATTGCGGCCTTCGAGAATCGCATCCGCCATGCCGCGGGCGTACAACCGAATCGCGCGGCTGGAATCGTCGTTACCGGGAATCACATAATCGATGCCTTCGGGGGTGTGGTTGGTATCCACCACGCCGATCACTGGCACGCCCAGCTTGTTGGCTTCGGCCACGGCGTTTTTCTGGTAGCCCACGTCGATCACGAACATCGCGTCAGGTATGCCGTCCATGTCCTTGATGCCGCCCAAGCTGCGCTCAAGCTTGGCCAATTCGCGCTGGAACATCAGCGCTTCCTTCTTGATGAGTTTCTCGACCGAACCGTCCGCCACCATCGCCTGCATGTCCTTCAGCCGTTTGATCGACTGCTTGACCGTCTTGTAGTTGGTCAACATGCCGCCGAGCCAGCGGTCATCGACATACGGCGTGGCACAGCGCAGGGCTTCCTCTCGAATGATCTCCTGCGCTTGACGCTTGGTGGCGACAAACAGCACGGTGCCGCGATTGGCGGTCAGTTTGCGCACGAACTTCAGCGCATCCTGATACATCGCAAGGGTCTTCTCGAGATTGACGATGTGAATCCGGTTGCGATGGCCGAAGATATACGGGGCCATTCGCGGATTCCAGAATCGGGTTTGGTGTCCGAAATGCACACCGCACTCCAGCATTTCACGCATGGTGACTGACATTTACTTCTCCTGTTTGGGTTGAGCCTCCATCCGCCGACATCCCGTAGCCTGATAATTGGCCAAGCACGAGACACCCACAACGGGGCAGATGTGCGTATTGTTAACCCCACCGGTCGCCGACGACAGCCGCCAGCAATCCCAAATCGAGCTAAGTTACTATTTTAGCACGATATTTCACCTTGGCTCAAGGCTAGAACAGTCCTTTCCCCAGTAGCGCATATCAATAAATCATATTAAAAATCATATACTTATAGGTAAATAGCCTAGCATCGGCTTGACTGACCCCGTTCTGAAATACAATACCGCCCTCCGCAAAAACAAGGACTTAACGTGCGTTCGCACGTCAACCGCATGCCCATTGAAATCAAATCCGCCGACGACATCGAAAAGATGCGTGTCGCGGGCAAACTTGCCGCCGAAGTCCTCGACTTCATAGCCCCCTACGTCACCGCGGGCCGCACCACCAACGACATCGACCAACTGTGCCATGACTACATGGTGAACGAACAGAAGGTCGTTCCCGCGCCGCTGAACTATTGCCCGCCGGGTTATTCGCCCTATCCGAAGTCGATCTGCACCTCGGTCAATCATGTGATCTGTCACGGCGTTCCCGGCGAAAAGAAACTCAAGAACGGCGATATCGTCAACATCGACATCACCGTCATCAAGGACGGCTGGCACGGCGACACCAGCCGCATGTTCTACGTGGGCGAGCCCACGGTGCAGTCCCGGCGCCTGTGCGAGACCACCTACGAGTGCATGTGGAAGGGTATCGAGCTGGTCCGCCCGGGCGCGGCGCTGGGCGACATCGGCGCGGCG
>VFLF01000075.1 GCA_009885185.1 Nitrosomonadales bacterium
ACTGGGCATCGTCACCGCGCTTGCCATCATTGCGCATGAAGTGCCGCAGGAAGTGGGCGACTTCCTGATATTGTTGCATTCCGGCTATTCGAAAAAGTATGCGTTTGCACTCAATCTGCTGTCGAGCGCCGCGATGGTAGTGGGCGGCGTGCTCGCCTACTTCGCCTTGCAAACCATGGAGCAATGGGTCAACACGCTGATTGCGCTGGCCACCGCCAGTATGCTCTACGTGGCCGTGGCCGATTTGATCCCCGGCCTGCACCGGCGGCCCGAAATACGCGCCACCATCCAGCAGGTGCTGCTGATCTCGCTGGGCATCGCGACCATCTGGCTGGTGGGGGAACTCACGCACGGTTGATGCAAAATCCCGCAAGAATGTCCCGGTAGAATGGGCGTCTTCAACGTGTTCACATAAAAGAATCGCGCCATGCCCGGCCCGCAAGACATCTGGCAATCGCTTTCCGGCATTCAGCAACAACTGCTGGCCGGCATGATGAAGCCATTCAGCCAGGGTGCGGGGCAACTGGATACGAGTGCCGCGCTGCAACAGCTTGCCCAGGACTACGCGCGCGATCCGGCGCGCTGGCAGCGACTGCAACAATCCTGGTACGAACAGCAGTTGGCGCTGTGGAAGCGCATGGCCGAACCGCAAGTACCAGAGGTGAAGGAGACTGCAGACGCGCCTCCCGTTGACCGCCGCTTTCGCGCGCCGGAATGGCGCGAGCCGTATTTTCAGTGGCTGTCGCAGTCGTATCTGATTACCGCGCAATGGATGGAATCCGCCACCGCCGGCGTTGATCTCACGCCGCACGAAAAGCGCAAAATCCAGTTTCTGGTCCGCCAGTGTGTCGACGCCGCCTCGCCCGCGAATTTCGCCCTGAGCAACCCCGAGGCGCTGAAACTTGCCGCCGAAACACAAGGCGCCAGCATCGCGCAGGGCTTGCAAAACCTGCACGCCGATCTGCCCAAGGGCATGGTGTCGATGACCGACGAGACCGCGTTCGAGGTCGGGCGCAATCTCGCCGTCACGCCCGGCGCGGTGGTGTTTGAAAACGAGTTGATGCAGTTGATCCAGTACCGTCCCCTGACGGATACCGTGCATGAACGCCCGCTCTTGATGGTGCCGCCGTGCATCAACAAGTTTTACGTGCTCGATCTTCAAGCGGAAAACTCGCTGGTGCGTTATGCGGTGGAGCAAGGCCACACGGTGTTCATGGTGTCGTGGCGCAATGCCCCGGTGAGCATGGGCAAAACCACTTGGGACGACTACGTTTCTCAAGGCGTTATCACGGCCATCAACACCGCGGCCAAGATCTGCGGCGTGAAAAAAATCAACGCACTGGGCTTTTGCGTCGGCGGCACCTTGCTCGCCACGGCGCTGGCGGTACTGAAAGCCAGGCGCAAGAATCCCGTCGCGAGCGTTTCCCTACTCGCCACCATGCTCGATTTTTGCGATACCGGTGAGCTGTCGGTGTTTATCGACGAAGCCTACGTGCAGAACCGCGAACAACAATTCGCTCAAGGTGGCAAAGGCGGCGTACTGCCGGGGCGCGAACTGGCGATCACCTTCGCCAGCCTGCGCGCCAATGATCTGATCTGGAATTACGTGGTGAATAATTACCTTAAGGGCAAAACGCCGCCGCCGTTTGATCTGCTCTACTGGAACAGCGACAGCACTAACCTGCCCGGCACGATGTATGCGTGGTACGTGCGCAACACCTATCTGGAAAACAATCTCAAGACACCCGGCAAGCTCACGGTGTGCGGCGTGCCGCTGGATTTTTCGCGCGTGGATGCACCCGCGTATCTGCTCGCCACGCGCGAGGATCACATCGTGCCGTGGAAAACCGCCTACGCCAGCACGCCACTGCTCAAGGGCAAGCAAACGTTTGTGCTGGCTGCCAGCGGGCACATCGCCGGTGTGATCAATCCGGCCTCGCGCGATAAACGCAACTATTGGACCAACCCTGCCGCCACCGCCGATGCCGAAACCTGGCTGGCAGGGGCGGCCTCACACCCGGGAAGCTGGTGGAAGCATTGGAGTGCATGGCTCGCGCGGCACGCAGGCGCGCAAGTATCGGCTCGTGCAACAATGGGCGGCGCGGGTTACACTGAAATTGAAGCCGCGCCAGGACGCTATGTGCGCGAAAAACCGGCGCCGGTTGATTTGCATCAATAACCCATTATCCTGTTGTTTTAACTTTTATTTTTTATGAGGAGGGCAACAAAATGATACAACGCACAGCAATAGTCACCGGTGGCATGGGCGGATTGGGCGAGGCCATCTGCATCAAACTTGCACGCATGGGCTACAAGGTGATCACCACCTGCTCACCCGGCAACACCAAGCGCGACGCGTGGCTCGCCGACATGAAGAAACAGGGCTTCGATTTCAAGGCCTATGAAGTGGACGTCGCGGATTTTGACTCATGTCAAAAAGCGGTCGCAAAGATTCAATCCGAGTGCGGCCCCGTCGACGTGCTGGTCAACAACGCCGGCATCACGCGCGACACCACCTTCAAAAAAATGGACAAGGGCGCGTGGGACGCCGTGATGCACACCAATCTGGATTCCGTATTCAACATGACCAAGCCCATTATCGACAGCATGGCCGAGCGCGGCTGGGGGCGCGTGATTAACGTGTCATCGGTGAACGGACAAAAAGGCGCGTTCGGACAAACCAACTACTCCGCCGCCAAGGCCGGCATGCACGGTTTCACCAAGGCCGCTGCGCTCGAATACGCGCGCAAAGGTGTCACGGTGAACACCATTTCGCCGGGCTACATCGGCACGAAAATGGTGATGGCAATTCCCAAAGAAGTGCTCGACAGCAAAATCATTCCGCAGATTCCGCTGGGGCGTTTGGGCAAGCCCGAGGAGGTCGCGGGGCTGGTGGCGTATCTGTCGAGCGAGGAAGCTGCTTTCGTCACCGGCGCC
>VFLF01000891.1 GCA_009885185.1 Nitrosomonadales bacterium
AAAACCCATCCGCCCGCGAGCACGCTGGTGGGTGTGCAGGCGCTGGCGCGCGGGGATTTTCTGGTGGAGATCGAGGCGGTGGCGGTGGTGGGGTAAATTCCCGTTTGTCCGATTGAAAAGGGGAACACGATGTCCAAGGGATATTGGATAGCCCGCGTCGACGTGGCCGACGCCGAGGGCTACAAGGCCTACGTCGCGGCCAATGCGGAGGCATTCAAAAAATACGGCGCGCGTTTTATGGTGCGCGGCGGCGCGTTTGAAAACCCGGAGGGCGCCAGCCGTCAGCGCAATGTGGTGATTGAATTCCCCACCTATCAGGCAGCGCTGGATTGCTGGCATTCCCCGGAATACCAGCGCGCCGCCAAACTGCGGCAGCCGGTATCCACCATGGATTTGATTATTGCCGAGGGGTATGACGGGGCGCAGCCTTCGTAGCGGCACTGGTAACTCGTACGTCGCAATCGGTATTGCGCCGTATGTTTACGTAATTCACCAACACAGCCGACGTAATGCGCTGCGCGCAGAGACCCGAGGGCAGACGGGAGGGCGGGAGCTATCCCGCCTTTAGTGGTGAGCATGGAAGGCGGTATTTATATAACCATTTGTTTTAAACAACTTTTAAGTACTCCGCCTATGCCGCTGCTGCCCCCAACACACTCTGCGACACATATTTCGCCAGCCAGCGCTTGTTGATAATCATGTTTTCCTGCCACACCGCTTCGATGTTGGGCACGGTGGAGGCTTTCACGGCAGGCGCGGCGAGCAGGGCATCGCGCCATGCTTTGAGGTGCGGGAATTTTTCGATGATGCCGAGGGGCCGCAGGTTATCCATGAAGGTATAGCGTTGCAGGAAGGGCGCATACGCCGCATCGACCAGCGACAGTTTCGCGCCGTTGAAGTAGGGGCCATCATTGCCGCGCTTGGCCAGCGCATCGTTGAGTTTGCCGAACACTTCGGCGATCTTGGCGGCTTTTTTGGTGAACTCGTCTTCGGAATCGGAATACGCGGTAGTGGAAATCGCGCTGGCGAAAGTGGACACATAATCCGTCCATGCGCGGTTGCGCGCGCGGGCCAGCGGATCGGCCGGATGCAATTGCGGCGCGGCGGTTTCATCGAGATATTCGGCGATGGCGTTGGATTCAAACAGCGCGTCGTTGTCGCCGATACGCAGCACCGGCACCTTGGCGTGCGGCGAGATTTTCAGAAACCAGTCGGGGCGGTGGTCGCGGTCGATGTAGGTGATGTCGTAGTCGATGTTTTTGGCGCGCAGTACAATGGCGGCGCGTTGCACCCACGGACATGTTTTGAAGCTGCACAGCATTGGTTTGGCTGACATGGTGTTCCCCTTTTCGAAGTTGGGTTGGTTAAGTTATCTGGTCTGCGGAGAGCATCATAATGGAGATTGCCCCCTCACCCTAGCCCCTGCCCTCTCCCCGTAAACGGGGCAAGGGGACATAAGTTCATCAATCCGCCGGCAAGCCATTACGCAGCAAATCGCGCGCAATAAACCAGCGATGCACTTCGCTCGGGCCTTCATACACGCGCCATACGCGGCTGGCGCGGCAGATGTATTCGAGCGGCAGGTCTTTTGTCATGCCCATGCCGCCGAAGAGTTGCATGGCGCGGTCGGCAACACGGTAAATCATTTCGCTG
>VFLF01000834.1 GCA_009885185.1 Nitrosomonadales bacterium
ACCACGTCGGTGATGTGTTCATGGCCGATTAAAGCGCGATGCGCGCCCGGTGTTTCGGATGGTTTGCCCTTGGCTTTTAACAGCGCGGCGTACAAAACATCTTGTATCAATGTTGATTTGCCGGAGCCGGACACGCCGGTGATGCAGGTGAGGTGTCCCAGTGGAATATCGACGTCGATATTTTTCAGGTTGTGCTCGGTGGCGCCGCGCAGCGTGAGCTTGCGCGCGCGCGCATCGGGCGTCACGCCACGCACGCCGCGGTCCGCGCGCAGCTTGCCCGCAAGATAACGCCCCGTTCTGGAAGTATTTGTTTTTAAAAGAGTTTTTGTATCACCGACATAGATGATTTCACCGCCGCGTTCGCCCGGCCCCGGCCCCATGTCGAGGATGCGATCCGCCGCCAGCATCACCTGCGGATCGTGCTCCACCACCACCAGCGAGTTGCCCGCGTCGCGCAGTTTGTGCATCACGCCGATCACGCGCCCCATGTCGCGCGGGTGCAGGCCGATGGAGGGCTCGTCCAGCACGAACAGCGTGTTGGTGAGCGAGGTGCCGAGCGCAGTGGTCAAGTTGATGCGCTGCACTTCGCCGCCGGACAGCGTGCGCGATTGCCGATCCAGCGTGAGATAACCCAGGCCCACATCCGCAAGATAATCGAGTCGCGTGCGGATTTCTTTTACCAGCATGGCGGTGGCATCGTCGGCCATTTGCGGCAACTTCAACTGCCGCATGCGCGCGCGCACGGTGTCCAGCGGCAGCAACATCAGATCGTGAACGGTGAGGCCGGGCAGTTGCGCGAGTCGCGTCTCGTCAAAGCCCGATCCCTTCGGTAAAAATGGCGCAGCGCATTTTTCGCTGCCCAGCCGCCACGACAGCGCCTCGATTTTTAACCGTGCGCCGCCGCAAGGTTCACACGGCGTGTAAGCGCGATACTTCGACAGCAGCACGCGCACATGCATCTTGTAGGCTTTGGTTTCCAGCCATTTGAAAAACCGCGCCACGCCGTACCACACACCCGGCCACGATTTTTTCCAACTGATCCATTCCGGCTCGCCGTCGATCACCCAGCGCTGATGCGCTTTAGTGAGATCGCGCCACGGCGTGTCGAGCGGGATGCCGCGCTTTTTCGCGTATTTAATAAGGTCGTCCTGACACTCTTTGTTGCTCGGCGTTTGCCACGGTTTGACCGCGCCGTCGCGCAGCGTTTTGGATTCGTCGGGAATTACCAGCCCGTAATCGACGCCGATCACACGGCCAAAACCGCGGCAGGCGTCGCACGCGCCCAGCGGCGAGTTGAAGGAAAACAGACTCGGCGTGGGGTCTTGATAGTGGATGTCGCAGTCGGGGCAGTGCAAGTCGGTGGAAAATTTCCACGGGGCGTGAGGCGTATCGTCGTGCGCATGAATATTTACACGTCCTTGTCCCACTTTTAATGCCGCCTCCAGCGCATCCACCACGCGCGACGGCTCGGCGGTTCCTGCCCGGAATCGATCCTGAATCACCTCCAGCCGATCCGCGCTCTCATGCAAAAACCGCGTGTAGCCCTGTGCCGCCAACAGCTTATTCACTTCGGCCACGTCAAAGTTTTTCGGCACGGGTACCGGAAACGCCACAGTCAGACGCGGATCACCGGCTGCCGACGCGCGTGCAGTCAGTGACTGCAAAATGCTTTGCGGCGTATCGCGCGCGACCTTCGCACCGCAGCCCCGGCAGTACAGTTCCGCCGCGCGCGCATACAGCAGCTTGAAGTGATCGTTCAGCTCCGTCATGGTGCCGACAGTGGAGCGCGAGGTGCGCACCGGGTTGGTCTGGTCGATGGCGATGGCGGGCGGAATACCGTCGATGCTGTCCACCTGCGGCCTGTCTTGGCGGTCGAGAAACTGCCGCGCGTACGGCGAAAACGTCTCGACGTAACGCCGCTGGCCTTCGGCGTAGAGCGTGTCGAACACCAGCGAAGATTTGCCGCTGCCGGACACGCCGGTGACCACGATCAATTCATTCGTGGGCAAATCGAGCGACAGGTTCTTGAGGTTGTTCTGGCGCGCGCCGCGAATGCGGATGACTGACGGGTCGTTGCTGGACATGATGGGGGGAGAAGAGGAGGCGGTATTCTAACCGGCACCGATGCGCGGGTCGCGAACGACGCCGCGACATTCCGTGGATATTCGCCTAAAATAGCCAATACACACACACCGGGAGGGGCGTGGCCGTGGCGAACAATGAATTGAAATCCGAATACAAGCGAATCCGCAAGCTGGCCGAGCGGTATCGCATTACCAACGGGCACAAGTTCCGCCTGAAGGACATCAAGCCCGCGGACACCGGAGGACTCGAGTCTGAATTCAAGGACGAAGCCAAGGCTCACCTGGCACGCAGCGTGGAGTTGCTCGCTGACGAGCAGGCGCGTCTTTATGCGCAGGATCGCTGGAGCGTGCTGCTGATTTTTCAGGCGATGGATGCGGCGGGCAAGGACGGCACCATCAAACACGTGACTTCCGGCATTGACCCGCAGGGCATGCAGGTCTATTCGTTCAAGGCGCCGTCGAGCGAGGAGCTCGATCACGATTTCATGTGGCGTTGTCTGAAGACGCTGCCGGAACGCGGCCGCATCGGCATTTTCAACCGCTCGTACTACGAGGAAGTGCTGGCCGTGCGGGTGCATGAAGCTTATTTGATGAAACAAAAGCTGCCGCGCGAACTGATTACCAAAAAAATATGGGACGAGCGTTATCAGGACATTCGTGCCATCGAGCGCTACCTGTCGCGCAACGGCTGCCTGGTACTCAAATTCTTTTTGCATGTGTCGAAAAAAGAACAGAAAAAACGTTTCATGGAGCGCCTTGATTACCCGGATAAAAACTGGAAGTTCTCGGCTACCGATGCGCGTGAACGCCAGCACTGGGATGCCTATATGGAGTCGTTCGAGAAAATGATCCAGAACACCGCTACCGATTACGCGCCGTGGCATGTAATACCGGCGGACAACAAGTGGTTCACGCGGCTGGCAGTGTCGGACGCCGTTATCGATGGGATGGAGAGGCTTCAGCTCAAGTATCCGAAAATCGACGATGCCAAGAAAAAAGAACTTGCCGTGGCGCG
>VFLF01000040.1 GCA_009885185.1 Nitrosomonadales bacterium
CTGGCCTTCGATGTGCAGGAAATAACGGTCATACAGAATCTGCAAACCGAGATAGGTGAATTTCAGATCGCGACTGGCGTCGAGCGCCGCGCCCAGCGCGCGCACCGGCGTCCAGTCGTTGCCGATGCCGCCGGCGTACTTTTGCAGCATGGCGTTCTCTTTGATCGCCTCGTAGATACCATCAAGATCATCCGCCACGGTGGTGAGGTAGCAACTCGCCAATTGCGAGCGCCGCGTGCCGGAGTTGAACAGCGTCGGCGTGGAGCTCATGAAATCAAACGACGACAGCACGTTGTAGAACTCGATGGCGCGCGCCTCGCGGTCGCCCTCGGGCTCGTTCAACGCCAGACCCATCGCCACGCGCATGTAGAAAACCTGCGGCAGTTCAATGCGCTGGCCTTCGATGTGCAGGAAATAACGGTCATACAGAATCTGCAAACCGAGATAGGTGAATTTCAGATCGCGACTGGCGTCGAGCGCCGCGCCCAGCGCTTTCAGGTCATACGTGCCGAGGCGTTCGTCGAGCAACTCCGCGGCGATGCCCTTCTTGATGAATTCCGGCAGGTAGTTGGCATAGTGCGTTTTCATGTCGGCCTGCGTCGCTTCGACGCCAAGCGTTTCCATGCGAAGCGTATGCAGCAACAGTCGCGCGGTGACATAGGTGTAGCTCGGATCCTGTTCGATCAGCGCGCGCGCGGCGAGTATCAGCGATTTGCGCACTTCTTCCATCGGCACACCGTCGTAAAGATCGCGCTGCATGCCATCCATCACAGCCTTGGCAGTCACTTCGCGGCCCAGCCCCTCGCAGGCGCTGGTAACCAGCGCGCCGAGGCGAGCCACATCCAGCGGCCGCACGACGCCGTTCTCGGTGACATTGATCACGGGCACCGCGGCCGTGGCCGTCGCCTGCTGCGCTTCGCGCTGGCGCGCGCGCTCCTTGGTCCGCTCTTCGCGGTAGAGCACGTAGGCGCGCGCCACGTTGTGTTCGCCACCGCGCATCAGCGCGAGTTCGACCTGATCCTGGATGTCTTCGATATGAAACGTGCCGCCCGACGGCTGGCGGCGCATCAGGGCGTTGACGACGCTGTCCGTGAGGTGACTCACCTGCTCGCGCACGCGCGCGGAAGCCGCGCCCTGTCCGCCATTGACCGCGATGAACGCCTTGGTCATGGCAATGGCGATTTTCGGCGGTTCAAAGCCCACCACGGAGCCGTTTCGTCGGATGATCTTGTACTGCGCATAGGCAGCCTCTCGTTCAGGCGCAACCTCGGATCCCGACTGCGATAAGGTCGAGACGGGAACAGACTGAACGGTTTCGGTTGCCAGTTGCATGGATTACCCCTTGATAGTTATAGGTTTTTTCAGTTACGTACCGGGCTGCGCGCCTTGGACCCGTATCCTGCCCGTCTTCCGCCCACACGTGTATCCCGTGCTTCAATACCTACAGACACCCACGACCACTACATGTTGTGGTGTAGAGCAGATTTCCAACGAATTCTAGTGGCGGGTTTTTGATAACGCAACTGGTTTTTGATGCTTTTGTGAAAAGCTCTTGAAAAACAGCAAGAACCAGCGCTAAGAGACGGATTCATTGCACAAAATTTAGGCAAATATACAGCTTGCTTTTTGCCAAAAAATGGGTTCCGTCGCCTCATTTCCACGGCTTCGCGGCACGACAAGGCTGTCTCGCGGAAGAGTCGGAGGTCAGATTGCCACCGGGGCGAAAACGGTGGACGACAATATCTCCGACAACCAACGGGGATTTTTTATAACTATTTATTTTTAAAAGTTTTTATTCTATCCCATGCGAATGCCTTGCCGGGGTCGGTCTTGCGTCCCGGTGCAATATCGGCGTGCCCGGTCACATCCACGATGGGATAACGAGCCGTCAGTGCCTCGATCAGGCCCGCCAGGTGCGTATATTGCGCATCCTCGAAGGAAATATCGTCGGCGCCTTCCAGTTCGATACCCACTGAAAAATCGTTGCAGCGCTCGCGCCCCCGCCAGCTCGACACGCCCGCATGCCATGCACGTTGCCCACACGCAACAAACTGGATGATGGCGCCGTCACGGCGCAGTAGGAAATGTGCTGAAACCCGCAGATGCGCAATCGCTGCGTAATACGCGTGGGCGGCAGGATCCAGGCGATTAAGAAACAAATCCTCGATCCCCGACCCGCCAAACTCGCCGGGCGGCAAGCTGATGTTGTGAATGACGATCAGTTCGATGCGAGCATCGGCAGGCCGTGCGTCGCAGTTGGGCGACGCGACAAAACGCACGCCATCCAGCACGCCGTCGTTGGTGATCCGCACCGGGAGTCAGCCCTTCGCGTCAAGTTCGTCGTTGATGCCGAGACGGTCCATGCGGTAACGCAACGCACGAAAACTTACGCCCAACAGTTTCGCTGCCGCCGTGCGGTTGTAACGCGTCTTGAC
>VFLF01000231.1 GCA_009885185.1 Nitrosomonadales bacterium
CTTTCTCGCTTCCGGCACGATGCGCGGATCGGTGGTGTAGACGCCGTCGACATCCGTATAAATCTGGCATTCGTCGGCTTTCAGCGCCGCGGCCAGCGCAACGCCGGTGGTATCCGACCCACCGCGCCCGAGCGTCGTGATGTTGCCTTGCTCGTCTACACCCTGAAAACCGGCCACCACCACCACGCAGCCGTCATTCAAATCGGCGCGCATGCGCTCTTCGTCGATTTTCAGGATGCGCGCTTTGGTATACGCGTTGTCCGTCAGTATTTTTACCTGTGCACCCGTGTAGCTGCGCGCCTTCAGGCCCGCTTCTTTCAAAGCCATGGCCAGCAGGCCGATAGTCACCTGCTCACCCGTAGACACCATCACGTCCAGTTCACGCGGATCGGGTTCAGCCTGCACTTCTTTTGCCAATGCAATCAAGCGATTGGTTTCGCCCGACATGGCGGACACCACCACCACCACCTGATGCCCGCGCGCATGCCAACGCGCGACGCGTTTGGCCACACTTTTGACACGATCGGGGGTACCCACCGACGTGCCGCCGTATTTTTGTACTATCAACGCCATGAGTTAACCGTCTTGATATAGATCATAGTGCCTACGCCAAAAAAAGCATACGATTGTACTTGATTTCATTGCAAAATTCGATAAAGTAAACACTATGTGAAACGCCAATACGATCGCCGGATGTCTGACGACGGCAAGACAGCCTCACTCGCATTCCGCCATCGCGGATCACGGTTCGCGGTTCAATGATGCATAACCTAATGGAGGTAATCAATTGAAACCATTCTCCGCTATTCCCAATCCGCGCGATATCCGCAAACGCTTCGGAATGAACCAATCAGAGTTCTGGTCTCGCATCGGCGTGACGCAAAGCGGGGGCTCGCGCTACGAAAGCGGCCGCGCGCTTCCGAGGCCAGTGCGTGAACTGGTGCGGCTGGTGTACGTGTGCGATGTACCTTTGGAAATCGCCAATGGTGCTGATTTACGCGTAGCCGCCTTGCTAAAGAAAGAGAACCCCATTCTGTATCGCGAACTTCGCAAGACCGCGAGCAAGCGCGGATAGGACCGGACTTGATTCACGCCCACGCAAAGCACATTGTCCGGGTACGGGCGTGAATCATCAAAAATTAAGAATGTATTCATTAACACTCCTGTGCCTGGCGAATTGGTAGATTTACCTTGAATAGCCCTCGCGGTGCAGTCTTGCGGAGATTGGCGAAGGTGATAACGTGCAAGCTATGCGCGATCCACTCCTCTTGGCGATTCATCTGTTCGTAACCACCGTAAAACTCCTGCGCCCCGGCGGCGTGCGCGCCGTCGCCGCGGAATCCCTGTTACTCAAGCAACAGCTAATCGTCAGTAATCGCTCCCGCCAGCGTGCCCCGAACCTGACCACCGTCGATCGCTTTGTGCTCGGACTGATCACGCTCTTCGTGAGCCCACGCCGCATCTCAAAGCTTTCCTCCATTGTGAAGTCGGCCACTTTATTCAGATTCCGTAAGGCGTTGATCGATCGCAAGTATCGCATCCTGTTCTCGTCCTCGGGTCGCCCACGCAAACCCGGCCCCAAAGGGCCCTCCGCCGAACTCATTGCAGCCATCGTCGATCTGAAACGGCGTAATCCCAAGTTTGGCTGTGTAAAGATCGCCGAGCAGATTGC
>VFLF01000641.1 GCA_009885185.1 Nitrosomonadales bacterium
CACTCAAACCAGCCCAACGCCGGGATCAGGCAGCGGCGGCGGCGAAACGGCACGCGGTAACTCGCCGCGCTGGATACCTTGTCGGTGCGCGCGTTGAATGTGCTGAATTTGATGCTCGGCTCTTTCGACCAGTGCGGCAGCAGCCACCATTGCATCATCGCGAGTTCGTTGTCGCCATCGGCGCCGTGGCGAATCACCGGTACATAAGCCGCCGGGTTGCCCTGTTGCGGCGTGACGTTATAACGCGCGGCGAATGACGAATCCGCAGGATAAGGATTATTCTCGCCACGACCGAGATGGTAGTGGTGCTCGATGGCGGCCTGGTCAGGCGTGACGTAACGGCCGCACATTGAGCAGCGAAGCGCCGTACTACCGGTTGAGGAAATCCGCTCCCGTCATCGGCATCAGGAAACCTTTGTCCATTTCCTTCACGGTGTTGACGCCCATCATCGCCATGTTGCGGTCGATTTCATCCATCAGCAGCTTGACCGCGTGATCGACGCCGGGTCTGCCCGCGACCGCCGCCGCGCACAAAAATGGCCGCCCGATCAAGCAGAAATCCGCGCCGAGGGCGTACGCCTTCAGAATGTCGGTGCCGCGGCGGAAGCCGCTATCCATGATGAGTTTGAAGTCCTTGCCGGCGACGTCGCGCAGTTCCGGCAGCACGCGCAGCGGCGACACCGTACCGTCCAACTGGCGTCCGCCGTGGTTGGATACCAGCACGCCTTGCAGGCCATGCTCGCGCGCAATATGCACCACCTCTTTATGCAGCACGCCTTTCAACAGCAGGTTGCCTTTCCAGCGCTTGCGCATGAACTCGATGTGTTTCCATGTGAGCTTGTCGCGGCGGCCATAGCCGCGCAACGCCGTGGAGGAGATCATCGGCACGCGCGGCCCCATGTTCTCCACGTGCGGCATGCCGTCGGTCATCAGCGTCTTCAAGAACATGCCGAATGTCCACTTCGGACGAATGGCGCAATCCCATGCAAGTTGCAGCGTGGGTCGCAACGGGTTGTTAAAGCCCGCACGCACATTGTTTTCGCGATTGGCGGCAACCTGCACGTCGACCGTCACGGCCAGCGTCTGAAAGCCCGCGGCGGCGGCGCGATCCATGGTTGCCGCGATGCGATCTTCGTCGCCCGGCAGATAAGCCTGGAACATCGAGGTCTTGCCGGCAGCGCGCACGTCTTCCATTTTCATCAGCGCGGCGCCGCTCATCATCATCGGGATGTTGGCGGCCTCGGCGGCGGCGGCGAGTACCGCGTCGCCGCGATAGGCCGCCATCGACGTGCCGCCCATGGGGGCGAATCCGAACGGCGCGCTGTAAGTGTGGCCGAACAATTCGACCTTCTGGTGGCGTGCCATGGTGTCGACCAGAGGCTTGGGTACAAAGCCGATTTCATCGAACACATCGCGGTTGCCGCGCAGCGACTGGTTGTTCTCCACCCCGCCGGTGACGTAGCCGTAGATCGGGCGTGGCAGCACCTTGCGCGCGGCATCGATGAAATCCTGCAGGCAAAGATAGTTGCGCATGCCGGATGGCAACGAACGTTTGTCCACGAACGACAGGCCGCCTGCCTGATCGGGTTTGAGTTCAAGGCTGGGAGCGGCGGCAGTGCTTGCGGGGGTGGAGGGTGCGGTGTCCATGATGTGTTCGCTCGGTGAGGGTGGGAAAGGCTGGCGGCCATTATAATCACCCCATGAAAACACAGTCAGGCAAACCCCACATTCTGATTGCCGGCGGCGGCATCGGTGGTCTCACCGCCGCGCTGGCCTTGCTAAAACGCGGATTTAACGTGGACGTCTACGAGCAGGCCGCCGAACTGCGCGAGGTGGGCGCCGGCCTGCAAATTTCGCCCAACGGCACGCGTGTGCTGCACGAACTGGGCGTGCTCGATGCGTTTCGCGCGCTGGCGTGCGAGGCCGAAGGCAAGGAAATCCGCTTGTGGAATACCGGTCAGGCGTGGCGCATACACGATCTGGGCGAGGAATCGGTCGCGCGTTACGGTTTTCCGTACTGCACCGCGTATCGCCCTGATTTGCTGGCGGTGCTGGCGGCGGGCGTGCAACGCATCAAGCCGGGTGCGATACACCTGAACGCGAAATGCACGGGCTTTAGCCAGAACGCACAAGGCGTGACGCTGACATTCAACGGCGGCGAAGCTCGCGGCGACGCGCTGATCGGCGCCGACGGCGTGCATTCGCGCATCCGGCAGGGGTTGTTCGGCGACGACAAGCCTGAATACACGGGCATGCTGTCGTGGCGCGGCGTGATCCCGATGGAAAAACTGCCGCAACACATGCGTCGCAGGGTCGGCAACAACTGGGTGGGGCCAGGCGGTCACGTGGTGCATTACCCCGTGCATCGCGGCGAATATATGAACATGAACGGCATTATCGAAATCGAAGGCTGGCAGGAGGAGTCGTGGAGCGCCAAAGGCACGCACGAGGAGTGCCACGCCGCGTTTGTCGGCTGGAGCGCCGACATCCACGCCATGATCGACCACATCGCCACGCCGTTCAAATGGGCGCTGTTCAATCGCGAGCCGCTCACGCAATGGAGTGTGGGCCGCGTGAGCCTCGTCGGCGACGCCTGCCACTCGATGCTGCCGATGCTGGCGCAAGGCGGCGTGATGGCGCTGGAGGATGGCTTCGTGCTCGCCCGCGCCCTTGAAGCCACGGACGGTGACATCGAGCAGGGCTTAAAGCGCTATCAAGCCGCACGCATTGAGCGCACCACCAAGATAGTGATCGGCTCGGCGGAAAACGGCCGGCGTTTCCAGAGCCGCACGCTGGCCGATGCCAAGGCGGCGCAAGAATACGTTGATCGGGAATGGCAGCCGGAAAAGGTGCGCAGCCGCTACGACTGGATATTCAATTACGACGTGACGTCGGCGCCGGTATAGCTGCAAGCCTGCCCCAAAGAATCACGCCGCACGGTGACGCGCGAGAGGCCCGGCAGCCCGACGGCAAGCCGTCCCCATATCCAAAGCGTCAAATGCTCCAGGCTGGGGGATTCCAGACCTTTGATTTCGTTCAACAAGGTGTGATCCAGTTGCTTGCGCAGCGCGAGACACTTGCGCTCCACCTGTTCCAGATCGGTGACGAATCCATGCGGTGCGCGCAGTGAGCCGCGCAGCGCCACCACGCACTGAAACGAGTGCCCGTGTACGCCGCTGTATTTGTGGCCGCGCGGCGTCGAGCCAAAACGATGCGCGGCATCGAAGCCGAAAGCGTAGGAGATTTCCACCTCGGGCGCGGCGGTTTTGGGCGGGAGTCGTTTGCTTGTGCGTGCCATGGTCATTACGGAATACCAATCAGTTTGTGCGTTTGCAGCGACAGCCGCCAGCGCGGATGCGCCTTGCAGTAGGCGACCGCGAGCCGGGTGTGATGCGCGCGCCGCGGGCCGTCCATGGGTTGCAGGAAGAAATGCTTGAAGCGCAGTTTCTCATAGCGCTCCGGCTCGCCGCCCTGTTGCGGGAACACCAGTTTCAATTCGTCGCCGCGCGTTAGCGCGAGCGGCGCGCGCGCCTTGGGGCTGACGCACAACCAGTCGATGCCCGGCGGCGGTTTTAACGTCCCGTTGGTTTCGATGGCGATGCGGAATCCTTTGGCGTGCAACGCAGCGATCAGCGGCGGATCAAGCTGCAACAGCGGTTCACCGCCGGTGCAGACCACGAAGCGCGACGTTTTTTCCGACCTGGGCCATTGCTTGACTACCGCATTCGCCAATGCCACGGACGTGCGGAATTTGCCGCCGCCCGCGCCATCCACGCCGACAAACTGCGTGTCGCAAAAACGGCACACGGCGCTTTTGCGGTCTTTCTCGCGGCCCGACCACAGGTTGCAGCCGGCAAAGCGCAAAAACAC